>NZ_LS999835.1:0-300000 GCF_900537175.1 Lentilitoribacter sp. Alg239-R112
GCTTAGAATTAAGAACACAATCGGAAAAATAACACGAGCTGCAAGAAAAAGATTTAGAGCATTTTGGGTTCTGTATCCCGCTGAATGCAATTTTCTAGTGGTATTTTCATCTGCGAGAGCTTTACGCAAATTTAATTGATCAACAAGACGTCCAGCCGACTTATTATTTTCTTTCCGTAACGCCACCTTCTGATTCTTTGCAGCATTTTCTGATTGCATGCGTGCACGCTCGCGCGCACGGATCTCATCTCGCTCCAATGCGACAGATTTCATACGTGCGGCGGTATCGCTTTTTTCAAGAAACGGCATTGCCAAAGTCACACAGGTCGCAAAAACTGCGACCGCGACAAGCAGCGGAATCAGGAATTGAGGGTCGGTAAGAGTTGCAATCATTTTGTTACTTTCAAAACCTAAACTTCAAAATCAATCATCTTGCGCATAACCAACACGCCGATTGTCATCCAAACCAACGACACACCCATAATTAGGTGTCCGCGTTGGTCAGTAAACAAAATCATAATGTAATCACGTGAAGAAAGAAAAACCAGAAAACCAACAATAAATGGCAGAGCACCGATAATAACCGCGGATGCTTTTGCCTCCATCGACATCGCTTTTACTTTAGCTTTCATCGTTTTTCGTGCACGCAGAACGCTCGATAAATTGTCAAGAGCCTCAGATAGGTTACCACCGGCCTGTGCTTGAATATTAATAACAACAGCAAAAAAATTCACCTCTGGCACCGGAATGCGTTCATACATTCTACTGCAGGCTTCTGGAACACTCATCCCAACCTGTTGCGCTTCAACAATCTTTAAAAACTCAGATTTCACAGGCTCAGCGGCCTCAGAGGAAATCAATCTGATTGCGTCATTGAGAGGAAGACCGGACTTGATGGACCGGACCATTACATCTAGCGAATTCGGTAGTTCTTCCAAAAATGCTTTAAATCTTCGCTTTCGCAAAAAAGAAACGATCCAAAGCGGAACTCCGGCTGCAGATACGAATAAAACCCCCATTGATACGAGTGGGTTTTGACTTAGAAAGTATGTAACTACGCCACAAAAAAGGCCGAGAGCTAAACTAAGTACATAAAACTTCTCAATGCTTACTGTAAGGCCAGCTTGTGCTAACTTATCCTTTAGAGATGCAGTTTTTTTCTTCTTGGAATTCTGCTTATCTTCTAATTCCTTTAATGATTCCTGCACCGATTTCTTACGCTTGCTCATTTCAGCAATACGATCATTTGCAGCTTTTTTCTGAGCATAATTATTTGAGTTTGAGCCAGAAGACATTCGAGAAATACGCGTGTCGGCATGACGTTGAGCATCTATGGTATTGAAAAAAAACGCATAAATAGCTGCGCCAACCGCAACGGCAACTAATGCTACCAACATGACAAGTTTAATATCAAGTCCAAACATTATTCTACAACCCCTTGAAACTTGTGGCCGATCAGAATGGAGTTCATCACCTCATGGCCTCCATCCCATCAAGCGCTGCAGCTAGACGTTGCTCTTCGCTATACATGCGGGCCCGATCCCAGAATTGTGGCTTACCGATTCCGGTTGACCGATGCACACCGATCAGACGCCCATTGGCGTCTTCCCCGTCGATCTCATATTTCATAAGATCTTGAGTAACGATAACATCACCTTCCATGCCGACCACCTCGGTAATGTGCGTAATTCGGCGCGATCCATCACGAAGACGTGCCGCCTGAATGATAATATCAACGGAACCTGCAATAATTTCTCGAACGGTTTTGGCTGGTAATGTGTATCCACCCATTGCAATCATGGATTCCATGCGGCTCAAACATTCTCGCGGCGAGTTGGAGTGAATTGTACCCATCGAGCCATCGTGACCGGTATTCATTGCCTGAAACAGATCAAAAACTTCTGGTCCGCGAACCTCACCAACAATAATCCGTTCAGGGCGCATGCGAAGACAGTTTTTGATCAAATCACGCATGGTGATCTCGCCCTCGCCCTCGATATTTGGAGGTCTTGTTTCCAACCTCACTGTATGTGGTTGTTGCAACTGTAGCTCGGCGGTATCTTCACATGTGATAATACGCTCATCTCTATCAATATAGGCCGTCAAACAGTTCAAGAGAGTTGTTTTACCAGAACCCGTTCCGCCGGAAATAACAACGTTACATCGTACTCGCCCTATAATTTGCAACAATGTTGCACCTTCTGGCGTAATAGCTCCAAAATTAACGAGTTGTTCGAGTGTGAGTTTGTCTTTTTTAAATTTCCGAATTGTCAGCGCTGCGCCATCGATAGCTAATGGAGGTGCAATTACGTTTACACGAGAACCGTCAGGTAATCGCGCATCACAAATTGGGCTTGATTCATCAACCCGGCGACCAACTTGGCTCACAATTCTCTGACAAATAGATAATAACTGCCCGTTATCGCGGAAACGAATAGAAGATTCCTCAACCTTACCATTTACCTCGATATATGTTCGACCTGCTCCATTCACCATAATATCGGCAATATCATCACGAGCAAGCAATGGCTCCAGTGGTCCATAACCTAAAACATCATTACAGATATCATCAAGCAATTCCTCTTGCTCAGCGATCGACAATGCAAAATTTTTGATTGCAATGATATCATTGACGATGTCGCGAATTTCTTCACGCGCACTTTCGGTATCCAGCTTCGAAAGTTGAGATAAATCAATCGTATCAATGAGGGCTGAAAAGACTTGTGCCTTGGTATCATAGTAATTTTCATCACGCTCGGGCGCAATGCTGGGAGCCTGTGCTGGCGGTGCTTTTATTGGAGTCTCAACCTGAACTGGTACTGGCTCAGTTACCTTTGACACCGGAGCGCTAGACGCACGTTCCAGTACATCGGTAGAGTTACCTCCGAACTTTCCGCCATTTCCGCTTGTACTGCGTTTACCAAACATATTTCGGCCTCAAACTGCTTCCTTGAACTCTATCTACTTACCCAATTTCGATAACAAACCTGCTAATGGACTAGTTTTTTGCTTCTTCACTTCTGTTCGACCTGTCAATATGTGTGAAATCTGAGAAATTGTCTCTGCTGTTGGAGATTTAGGTTCCATTTCAGAAATCATCCTGCCACTATTTGCGGCGTTCCCAAACAGAGCTGCATCAAACGGAACAACAGCGAGAGGATCAACATCAAATGGATCACAAAAATCAGAAACACTAATTTCTGGTCGCTTAGGCATACCCACCTGATTGAGAATCAAATGTGGTATCGGGTCATTCGGACGTGCTTTGCCAAGAACATCAAAAATATTCTTGGCATTGCGCAAGTTTGCTAAATCGGGTGTCGCGCAAACCACAACTGTGTCAACAGCCGCAAGCAGTTTATGTGTCCATGCATTCCACACATGTGGGACATCAAAAATTGTGATTGGAGCAGATCTTTGCAATATCTCAATAACTGGCAAAAATGCATCTTCATCAATGTCAAATGTCTTATCCATCATAGAAGGAGCTGCCAATAATGACATATGCTCTGAACATTTTTCGAGCAACCTATCCATGTAAACATCATCAATACGAGTTTGAGAAAACAGAGCTTCGGCCATACCTTGCAACGGATCACAGTCGAAATTCAGATTTGCGGTTCCATATGCCAAATCAAGGTCAGCTAAAATTACTCCACTTGAGAACAGGTTTGAAATTCCCCAACCACAATTATGAGCTAATGTGGAAGCGCCTACGCCCCCTTTTGCACCAAAAAATGCGACGGTTTTACCAACTGGCTCAGCTTCAGGATCGACAAAAATTGATGCCATTGTATCAATTACATCTGCCATCGATACAGGCTTAACCATATATTCGGCAATACCATTGCGCATCAATTCACGGTACAGTCCGATATCATTATTATTCCCAATAACAACGACATGCGTATCGCGATCACACACGGATGCCAGTTTTTGCAACTCATCCATCAGGCCAGATCTATCTAAACTGCTTTCGATGACCAATAAGTTTGGTGTCGGCGAAGTTTCGAACATACTTGCAGCTGCTAATATACTCCCCTGATTAATTCTCATATTCACGTTTAGTAAACGCCGATCTTCTGCACAATTTTCCATAAGCTCAAGCAGGCTTGGCGTTTCGCAAAATGCATGAACAGATATGCGCGGTAGAGGACGAAGTGACGATACATCTTCGTGACCACTTACAACAGCATCTGCTTCTGGCTCAATATCATCCCGCTCGGGCTGTGCGTAATCTATACTCATAATTGGTCCTCAAATTCGGCCATACAAATGCAACACTTAAAGTCCTGCGCCATTGTCTTGATAAGATTTAATTGCATTGGCTCGGCGCGTGGCGTCAATCTGTGACATACTGCGCGGTGCAACCAGATCTAAAGGATTGGCTATCTGTGCAGCTAGATTGTTTTGCGTGGCACAACCAAAGTTTTCATAATTGGTATTTGTGTGTGTGTTTGCCAACATATCTTCATTCCAAACACCACATGGTCCAGTCGAAGCGGCTAAAGCTGTATAAACCACCTTGACAGGCGCAGCTCCACCTTCGGTCTCAGTTTCATAAGATGACACTGCGATCTGATGGCGCGGCACGCCAGAACTTGCCAAAGCGTTTGCAACCAAATTAGCATATTGTCCTGCTTTATGACTGTTCGAAGCACCCATTGGCTGCAATACTAAAATTTGACCTGCACTTGATTTCATATAATCGCGCGCAAACCCAGATATTGTGTCTTTTGCCTGATGTGTCATGCGCGTTGGGAAATTTCCTACAGGCAAATCAAGAATCATATCCTTGTCAGTTATCATGATTGGATGGCGGGCACGATAATCATCGGACACCGAACCAACCGTCAAACCTTTGTCTTGATTTGCACAACCGGCAAGTGCCGCAACGGTTACAACCGCCATTAATTTCAAAGTTAGCGAACTCAACTTGAAATTTGATGAATGCCCTTGCTTTTGACCTATCTTTATCATCATAAATGCGCCTTATTTGTAAATGAAGCCAACAGCGCCATGATACTGGCCAGCTGGACGCTTGGATTTCGATTTACCGTAGATCTTATTAACTCGTCCGAGGAAAAAACTTGCATAGTCACCGGCAGCGTTAAAATTATCATCTGGGCGTGCAAGATTTTGTCGAGCAACAGGTTTGACTAGATAAGGTGTTGCTATAATAACAAGCTCATTCTCGTTTCGCACAAAATCCTTTGAACGAAATAATGAACCAAGCACTGGGATCTTGGATACGCCAGGAAAGCCAGACATTGCTTGACGAATATTGTCCTTAACCAAACCAGCGATCACAAGTGAACCACCAGACGGCAACTCAACAGATGTTTCCGCTTCCCTTTTTCGTATTGACAGGAAGGTTGGTCCTAAACCATTAGTCCCTTGGCTAAGAGAAGTTGAGCCTTCAAACGTCGGTTCGGATACTTCAGTACGAACTTTGAGGCTTATGCGTCCGGGTGCGAGCACAACAGGCGTGAAGTTTAGTCGAATACCGTATTCAACTTTCTCGCTTGAGTAGGTACCGGATTGCTGATAGGCATTCCCATTTCGGTCAATCAGTGTTTCACCAGAGGAATATCCGCTTACCAAGTTAAAGTCACCACCGACAAAAAAGGAAGCCGGCTCACCAGAAATTGCAGTTAAACTCGGCTCTGCCAACGTACGCATAACACCGGCTTGTTCCATGGCGCTGAGATATCCAGAAATTGCTCCGCTACCAACTCTTCCACCTGCCCTGACAAAATTCCCGGTTGCAAGTTCTTTTCCTAGATTAGCTAAGTTTGTTACTCCGAAACTCCCGGCAGAATTGGCGCCACTTACGCTACCGACTGCATTTACACCAAGTTGTTTGAGAACAGTTCTACTTACTTCCGCGATTGTAACTTTAAGCGTTACCTGATCTTCACCGTCGATATTCAACAAGTTAACAATCTGGGAAGATTGACGTGCTTCAGCAGAAATATCAACATCACCGCCTTCAGCAGTAGCAGTTGTCAAGCGCGTTGTCGCTTCCCCACCTTTTACAAAGATTTCAGCCAGCCGAACAGCGCGTTGAGCGTCCTGAGGTGTTCTAACATTCCCGGTAAGAACAATATTATCCGAAATAATCTCGACAATAATTTCAGAGCCTGGAATAAATCTCTTCAAGTGTGAACTTAATCCGCTAACATCACGCTCGATGTTAACATTCAGATTAATAATCTCTTCTCCATTTTTGCCAAAAATGAAGATGTTTGTTTGGCCAACTGTTTTACCGAACAAATATATACGTCGTGACGAACGTGTAACTGCATCTGCAAGTTCTGGGTCAGCAACAAGAATGTCATGTGCATTCTTGGGAAGGTCTATGACAACAGCTTTATTCAGGCCAAGCTTAATTGCCTTGGATATACCGGGTCCGATATTGCGAATCTTAACGATAGCATTATTGGCCGCATAAGCTGGCTGAACATGAAAAACACTTGAGATAAGCAAAAATGAACCTGCCAAAGCAAGTTTTGAAATGAGAGATACTTGTCCCCAAACCTTAGTCATTTTGTTCCTAGAATTTAACAATAGTTATCTCCACTTATTCTTTGACTAAATCAGCTTGGCTAACTTTGCCGCTTCGAATAATTTTTACATCATCAGCACCAGAACCCGTTGTAACTAGATGTGACGCGCCGACCGTATCTTTCTCCGCAACGTCTGCAACAGAGCGAAGCGCAAGTGTGATGCGGTCTGCGATTTGCTGGCCAACAGCCATGATCTGCCCTTGTTCCGGAGTTAGCTCCAGTGTTGCAGTTGTTCCAACAGCGGTTCGGTTCCCTTCTGCATCTTCCTCAATGCGCTGATCAATGGCCAGAACACGAACATTCTCCAAGATATTTTCCGTATGAAATCCGTCACCTTGAGTTGCTCTTCGAACCATAATGACATCCACACGATCATTAGGGAGGATAAAACCACCGGCTCCTGTCGCTACGCTGATTGATGTCGCTACAGCACGCTTACCTGCGGGAAGTAGCGAAGACATAATGCGAGAAGATGAATCAACAATTTTTTCAGGTCGAATTGGCTCACCTTTAAAGATAGGCAATCTTACGATAACGCCAGCCATCTCCTGTACCGCTTCAGGACGAGCATCTTCAGTGATATAACCTTCAACGAGAGAATCTTCGGGCCAATTTTTCCATTCAATAAGCTCTGGATTTAGTCGTGCACCAACTGCAATACTTTCCTTCGCGACCATAACACGAGTGGTAGGAATACGCTCAATAACCGTGTTTTGAATTTCAGTTACAACGGTTTGGGGATTTCCAGATAATCCCATGGCTAACCATGCGGCAACACCTGCAGCTAATGCCGCAACTGCTATTATCATAACCCTCGTTTTTTTCATCACGAATCCTTAAAAGCATTTTCGCCCTTAAGAACAATTGCACTGGAAAGGTATATTTATGGTTAACAAATGCTTCTTGCATATGGTTAATAACTAGCTAATTCGCCATTTATCCGAAATTCACTCGAATATGGAATAAACTTGCAAGCAACATTTACAATTTTGCTTCTGAGAGCAAACTTCACATTAATTTTGAATTGAGAGTCCTATGTTCGAAATTCAACTATCCAAGAGCAAGAATAAAAATCTTCGTCTCTGGAAAGTTCAAAAGTGCCGCAGCGCTGATCGCCACGCCATATGGAACACCAGCTTTTGAGTCAGTTAAATGCAATGGGATAGGCAGAGCATTGACTATATACAACATCACTTGGGTTCTAAGAATAAGAATAATTATCGTTAATACACCACCCAAATACCCGACAAGCGTAAGATATTCTACAAGATCAAACCCAAAACCAAACCAAAGAGCACTTGCGGTTAGAATCTTAGCATCTCCCCCGCCCATAACATTCAGGGCAAAAAGAGCGAAGCAGACAGCAAAGACGCAAAATGCAGCAATAACACTCCAACCGATTGTCACAAAATCTAAACCAGCAACTGGCGCAAGTATAAAGTAACTGGCAGCTAATAACAGACTTACGCGATTGGGAATTGTCATAGACAATACGTCCGTCATTGCAGCCATGGCCATGCAAAGAGGAAATACAACCAAAATAGCTGCTTCTAACATTGTTTTCTCCAACTGATCAAAATACCCTAAGCCAGAAGAATTAATATTTTGAAAACTTGCTAGTAGGTAACATTATAAAAAAGCCACCTTGCGGTGGCTTCTTAAATACTTAACTAGTAGTGGCGCTTCTTATTTAGCTTTGTCAACTTCTGTAGAAAGTTTGGTAAATGTATTATCCAAAGCATTACCGAGGCTAGTTGCGCCAGTAATAATTGCAACAGCAATCAAACCTGCAATTAGACCGTATTCGATCGCAGTCGCACCAGATTCGTCGTTTTTAAAACGTTTAATAAGGTTAGTCATTTAAAACTCCTAAGTTCCATATATGGTTTTTCAGCACCCGCTAGTTTTCCACCAGTCGGTTAGCGACAAACTAGCAAGCAAGGTTTTCCATCCGATTAAAAAATATGGTTAAGAATAACTAAATGGAAAAAGATGGCATATTTTACAAGAATTACCCCCAAAAATTTAGCAGCTACAAAACTAGGAATGGATACTAAAAGACGGAAAACTGTAGTTTTCTTTATGAAATTCCTTATATTTAACTCTTCATTCACCATTAAAAGCGATCTTGTTTAAAAAATTGCATTCATTCGCGGACATATTTAGATGAGATCTTTTTCAGCAGCCAAAATTGTATTGAGCGCACTTGTTCTCACCTCAATGACTATAAATGTGCAAGCCAACGATATAATTAGTGTCTTCATGAATCATGCCCGAATACTGAAATTCGATGCGCCTGTATCAAGTGTTATTGTAGGAAACTCGGAAGTAGCTGATGTTACCGTGAGTGATCCAACCACAGTTATATTGACCGCAAAATCTTATGGTACGACGAATCTCGTGATTCTGGACAAGGACGGAGATGCCATCATTGATAAACGTATTGTTGTTTCTGTTGATGAAGAAAACAGTGTACGTGTGTTCAGACAGGTTGAACGTTCTGTTTTAACTTGCTCACCTATTTGTGAAAAACAGGGCGATGCGAGTAAATAGGTCTGCTTCAATAAAATTGAATACTCAGTCCGAATTCAACCAAACAGCTAACAATAAAAATTTAAATATTTCAGGTTACCTTTGATCAACACATTCTATTTAGAGTGTGGATAGTATGTGTTATTGGAGTAACAAGTGTGGCGTTGAAAATGTTCTCAAAGAGAATTTTAAGTCTCCGAAAAATTCGCAAATCTGAAAGCGGAAGCACCGCTATCGAATTTGGTATACTTGCTATTCCATTCTTCATGATCATATTTGCAACAGTTGAAACATTGCTTGCGTTCGCAGGAAATCAATTGTTGCAAAATGCAGTTGATACTGTGTCTCGCAAACTGCGAACTGGTGAGATTACGTTTAATGCAGGCAAACCTGCGACAGATAAGACTGAAATCCAGTTCAGAGAGTTATTCTGTAATGAAATCAGTATCATGCTATCCTGTGATCAATTGCCATCAGGCGATGAAAAACTTTTAATCGACCTGAAAACAGTTACTGGTTTTGCATCAATTGATACTGACATACCGACTGTTAGCAACGCTAAGTTTTCTCAGTTAGATACAACAGGTTTTAGCTATAATCCTGGCGGTGCAGGCTCGATCAACGTTCTTCGTGTTTACTACAAATGGGAAATTATGCTGGATCTAATTCGCCCATATATTACAAATGTGAGACCAGAAGATGGTTCAACATCCTACTTTCTCATGGTCGCGACAACCGCCTTCAAGAATGAGGAGTATCCATGATGAAAGCTCTCCCTTCAGACCACAAAGATCTTTTTGAAGAACAAAAAACCTCAAACTGGAAGAACAAAATCCAGAAACTTGCAAAACGGTTAATCAGAAATGAAGACGGAATTGGTGCAGTCGAATTTGCACTTTTGGTACCCGTTCTACTCGCGCTTTATGTGGGCGCTGTTGAACTATCGGTTGCAATGACGATCGATAAAAAAGTGTCAAAAGCTTCCGCAATTACGACGGACATACTTTCGCAAGGTGAAACTGTAAACAAAGCTGGTTTAGAAGAAATGGTGGGCGTCGCACAGAGTATTGTGGCACCCTATGATGCCTCAACATTGGGAATGCAGGTCATTGGAATAAACGTAGATTCTGCTGGAAAGCCAACGATTTCATGGTCGTGGAATGGCACAAGCTCAGCTCCGTTTCCCGTAGGAGAAGAAATTGTTATTCCAAAGGCCTATGAAATACCGGACACTTTTTTGCTAAAGACAACTGTTGATCTTGATTATAATTTACTTTTGCTAGCACCCAAAAAAGCTGGACTTGATTGGAATGACAAAGCAATCACGTTAACGAAAGAGTACTATCTTCATCAACGTGAAGCGAAAGTAATTGCGTGCAGTAACTGCTAAGGTTATCGCAACGTTGAGCGTAACTTTCCATCAATGATTGCTGGCACGCTGATTGAACTTAGGTTCAGTGCCGTCGATATGGCATTGTAATCACCCGGGTTTGCCCGCTCAAAGCCTCCGGAGAAATACGGCTCTATTATATCCAAAACCTCAGGTGATCTGCTGTTCACGTTCAACAGTAAATCCGTTAGTTCATCCGTTAACTCATCGGGAAGCGATCGGTGCACAACATGCGGACCGTGATGAATAATATTAGACCACCATACGACCATCGACGCATCAGTAGCTTGCAAGCGAGAATTGTAAATTTCACCAAACACCTTCTCAGAAGAAACAGCTTTGTCAAGTTTTGACGTCGGAACCCATCCAAAATAACCGTCAATATTACCACTTTCATAGGCGCTAACGACGTCTTCAACACTGCCTAGTTCTAAAAAGTTACTTTCGGCAATATCCCCATTTTCAATAGCTCTACTAGGGATAACCCAACCAGACATAGAATTCTTACGTGAAAAACCTATGCGAAGTTTCTTCCCGTTCGCATAATCCGTTTTTTTCTCATCACGTATTACGAGAACTGATCTAAAACCATTCGAACCCTTATCAGAAACAGGACGCGCAATTGCATGAAGACAACTGCAAATTTCATCCATTGTTGCATATGAGCGTGCCGAATGGATTGCATATTGGACACGGGCACTTCCATGAGCATCCATAAGCGAACCCAAAGATTTAAACCGTATAACCTCTACTTCAAGGCCCAGTTGACTGGTATAGAAATTTGAAAATTCAGCAATTGATTTCTCATTTTCAGCGATTGGGTGATTGTGTAAAACACCGATTCGCAAGATCTTCAACTCATTTTTCCAGGACGCGTGTGCGTGCTTGGTTATTGAAAGCCCAACGATGAGAGCAAACACAAATAGCATGCACATCGGGAAAATATGAATACGCTTTAACTTAAACATACACCTTTCTAACATTTATTACTCGAGGCGTGGAAAAATGCTTAATATATGGTAAACATGACTTCCTCCTCCCCAAAATCATCAATTACATCTGGGGAATGCATTCAAATATGTTGGATTGATCATTGTCGCGTGTTTTTATTTTAATTTTGGATTCTTTTGGTATAGGCGGAGCGCCTGATGCCAAAAAATTTGGCGACTTGGGTGCAAATACTCTTGGACATATCGCCAACAACTATCAGATCTCTCTACCAAATTTGGAAAAACTTGGACTTGCAAATGTTGCTCAACTAGCAACCGGGAAGATACCAATAGGCATGAAACCTGCCAGCAGTCCCAGCGGAATTTATGGTGCAGCATCCGAACTTTCAAATGGAAAAGATACGCCATCTGGCCATTGGGAAATAGCAGGACAGCCCGTTGATTTTGACTGGGGTTACTTCCCAAAAGAAGTTCCATGTTTTCCAGACAACTTGACGCAAGCTATATGCGAATTTCTATCCGTACCTGATGTCCTTGCGAATTGCCATGCATCCGGCACTGACATTATTCAACGTTGCGGTGTAGAACATATAAAAACCGGGCAACCAATTTGTTATACATCATCGGATTCCGTATTTCAGATTGCTGCGCATGAAGACATATTTGGTCTCGAAAAGCTCTATGGCCTTTGTGAGTTTGTGCGGATTGAGCTTGACCCTTTAAATATTGGGCGTGTTATCGCACGTCCATTTACCGGAGATTCACCACAGAATTTTGAGCGAACAGGCAATCGCCGCGATTTTTCCGTGTTGCCACCATCTCCTACTCTGCTAGATATTGCTAAGAATGCCGGCAGAAGTGTGATCAGCATAGGTAAAATTTCAGATATCTACGCACACCAAGGTGTCACGCAAACTCATAAAGCTGACGGCAACATGGCTTTGTTTGATAAAACACTTGAGATTGTGGCAAAGGCTGAAGAAGGCAACCTAACCATGACCAACTTCGTGGATTTCGATATGGTTTTTGGGCATCGTCGTGATGTTGAAGGTTACGGCAAAGCGCTTGAAGCATTTGATAAAAGACTTCCTGAAATCCAAAAACAATTGCGCGCTGACGATCTTGTTATCATTACTGCCGATCATGGTTGTGATCCAACGTGGCAAGGCACCGATCACACACGGGAACGTGTCCCTGTATTAGGATTTGGTCCCAACATAAAGTCTAAAAACATTGGTATTCGGACTAGTTTTGCAGATATTGGCGCAAGTGCGGCTGAACATTTATCACTTGAACCGACGGTATATGGAGTGAGTTTTTTATAATGAAACACGTACCAAAAGCCGAGCTTCATTGCCACATAGAAGGTGCTGTACTTCCAGAGTTGGCTATTCAACAAGCCATAAAATATCAAACCGATATTTCCGATATATTAGATGGTGATCATTATAAATGGCACGATTTTACGAGTTTTCTCAAAGCATATGACACAGTTGCCAACCTTTTTCGAGAAGAAGAAGATTATGCACAACTTGCCGAGACATATCTGAACAGCATTGCACAAACAGGTGCGATCTATAGTGAAATTTTCATCTCGCCAGACCACGCAATGGCAGCAGGCCTGCCACCAAAAGCCTATATAAGTGGGTTGGCTGAAGGTATTAGGCGTGCTGAAGCAAACACTGGAATTATCTGCCGGATGATCATTATTGGCGTGAGGCACCTAGGGGCAGAAAATGTTGAAAAAGCTGCAACCCTTGCAGCATCTAGACCACATGAACTGATCACAGGGTTTGGCATGGCAGGTGATGAGCGCTTTGGCAAGGTCAAGGATTTTGCTCGCGCTTTTGATATCGCGCGCGATGCTGATCTTGGCATAACCATCCACGCTGGAGAGCTTGATGGTGCGCATAGTGTACGAGATGCAGTAACGCATATCAAACCAACTCGAATTGGGCACGGTGTACGTGCAATCGAAGATATGGATCTGGTGAAGGAAATAGCAGACAAACAGATTGTGCTAGAAACCTGCCCTGGCTCAAACATCTCGCTCTCAGTATTTCCAAGTCTGGCTGCTCACCCGTTCAAGAAGCTAAAAGACGCCGGCGCGATCGTCACAATTAGTTCTGATGATCCGCCATATTTTGAAACATCGCTTTCTAAAGATTATGAGAATATAGCTTCAACATTCGGCTTTACCGACACCGAGATGACAGGCTTTACAGAAAACGCCATTCACGCGGCGTTTGTAGAGGATAAGATCAAAGACAAATTACTTGCTCAACTTGGCTTCAACACTTAGTAGAGAAAAACAGCAAATTGATAGAGGTTCAAAGATGAGTAACGCGATCGTAATTGACCACCCACTGGTTCAACATAAACTTACACTTATGCGGAAGAAGGATACATCAACTGGCAGCTTTCGCCGTCTATTGCGTGAGATTTCTACTCTTCTTTGTTATGAAGTAACACGAGATCTTAAACTCACTACGGCAACCATTGAAACTCCAATGACTGAAATGGAAGCACCGACTTTGGCAGGCAAAAAGTTAGTCTTTGCATCAATCTTGCGAGCGGGAAATGGCTTACTTGAAGGCATGCTCGACTTGGTGCCATCAGCTCGTGTTGCCCATATCGGTGTTTATCGTGATCATGACACGCTTGAGGCCATCGAATATTTCTACAAATCTCCTGATCTGCTGGACGAACGGCTTTGTATTGTTGTTGATCCAATGCTTGCAACAGGCAATTCATCGATTGCAGCCATTGATAAACTCAAGGAGCGGGGCGCTACAAATATTCGCTTCCTTTGCTTGCTCGCAGCACCTGAAGGTATTGAAAATTTCAACAAAGCTCATCCTGATGTACCGGTTTACACAGCTTCAATCGATAGTCATCTCAATGAACTGGGTTACATTATCCCAGGTCTAGGTGATGCAGGCGACCGTATATACGGCACGAAATAATTACCTAATAGTCCACATTGCTGTTTTGTAATTTTTGACTTGATTTTCATTGCCAAACTTTAATGCACATGAACGCATTGTAAGTGGTTTTTCTGTCCTGTTGCTTCCAGATTAAGGGGGCAACAGGAAAACAAAACAGAGGAATTACTAAAATGAAAAAGACACTTATTACAGCACTCGCTGCAACAATCGCCTTGGCTTCTGCATCAACATTTGCATATGCTGCAAAAGATGGCGACAAACGTGGCGGCGGTCGTCATGGCCCAAATATTGAGCGCATGTTGGAAAAATTAGACGCTAACAATGATGGCGACATTTCATTAGCTGAAATTAAAACACATCAGGAAAATATCTTCGCATCAGTCGATGCCGACGATGATAATTCACTCACTCAAGAAGAGTTTGAGATGATTTCGGAAATGCGCAAAGCCGAACGTGAAGCCAACAAACAACAGCGCACCGAAACTGCACAAAGCAACGATAATGATGGCAAACGTGGAGGTAAAGGTAAGCGTGGAGGTAAAAGAGGTCCAAGTTTTGACCGCCTTGATGCTGATAACTCTGGTGGCATAACACTGACAGAATTCACTGGTCATGCTGACAAGATGTTTAAACGCATGGACCGCAATTCAGATGGTGTGATTAATTCAGACGATATGAAACGTAAGAACGGTTAATATTCCAACTTTCTACCACAGAAGGCCGGTCTTGTTTTTTCAGGGACCGGCCTTTTGTTTAATGAAGAGACGCGTCTCTAATCTTTATAATGCTCTTCGATGATGTTCCAAGCCTCATCTGCCGTTTCGACAATTTTAAACAAGTCGGTATCATCCGGCGAGATAGTTCCAAAATCGGCCAATGCTTGAAAATTAAACATTGTATTCCAAAACTCTTTGCCGAATAGAATAACTGGAATGCGCTCCATACGGCCAGTTTGAATAAGTGTAAGAGATTCAAACAACTCGTCCATTGTGCCAAAACCACCCGGGAATACAGTGATGGCTTTTGCTCGCAATAGAAAATGCATTTTGCGAATCGCAAAATAGTGAAAATTCAACGAAAGGTCAGGCGTCACAAACTCATTCGGCGCTTGTTCGTGGGGTAGAACTATGTTGAGACCAATCGAAGGCGCGTCAACTTCATGTGCTCCTCGATTACCAGCTTCCATGACACCTGGACCACCACCGGTTACGACAACATACTCTGTATATTCCGTTTTTTTGGAAGCCTCTGAGCAAACGCGGGCAAACTTACGCGCCTCATCATAATATTTCGAGGATTTGGTGAGGTTTTCCTTCTGTATGTCATTTTTCGCCGCCCAAGGATCCTTACCCGGCTCAGGAATCCGTGCTCCACCAAACATCACAACAGTTGAGCAAATCCCATGCTCGCTCAAAGTGATCTCAGGCTTTAGAAGTTCCAGCTGCAATCGAACGGGGCGCGTTTCCTCACGGCACATGAAATCTTCATCGGCATAAGCAAGTCGATATGCAGGTGCTCTAGTCTGGGGTGTATCTGGCACCTCGCTTGCGCGTTTTTTATCAACGCCACTGCTTGGCAATGGATCCCAAATTTCTCTAATGCGTTTAGCCCACATGTGATGTCCTTCGATTTGATTTTATTATCAACTTCTCTGTTGTTTGGACTTATCATAGTTTGTCAGACATTGACCATGGCTTGAAGCTGCAATAGGACTGCATCAACGAAAATTAAACACCTTTCATGCAAGGGCAAGATAGGTGAAGATGTGACACGCCATGTTTGAGGAATAAAATGACACAAGACCTGACCCAACTTGAAAAAACCATTGAAACTGCTTTTGACGCTCGAGATACAATTTCACCTTCAACAAAAGGCGACGTACGCGAGGCAATTGAACAAGCGCTTGAACTTTTGGACAATGGTGCAGCACGAGTAGCCGAACGCCAAGAAAATGGTGACTGGCGTGTTAATCAATGGCTTAAGAAGGCTGTCCTTTTGGGCTTCCGTATTAAAGATATGGAGCCGCAAGAAGGTGGACCACAAGGCACAACTTGGTATGACAAAGTAGATAACAAATTTAAAGATTGGGGCGAAAATCGCTGGCAAGCAGCTGGTATTCGCGCTGTTCCAAATGCAGTTGTACGAAAATCTGCCTATATTGCGCCAAACGTAGTATTGATGCCGTCATTTGTAAATCTTGGCGCGCATGTTGACGAGGGTACAATGGTTGATGCTTGGGCAACAGTTGGCTCATGTGCACAAATTGGCAAGAACGTTCACCTATCCGGCGGCGTTGGCATTGGTGGTGTTTTAGAACCAATGCAGGCCGGCCCAACAATCATTGAAGATAATTGCTTCATTGGTGCCCGCTCTGAGGTTGTTGAAGGATGCATCATCCGCGAAGGTTCTGTTCTGGGGATGGGTGTCTTTATTGGTAAATCCACAAAAATTGTAAATCGCACAACGGGCGAGATTTCTTATGGTGAAGTTCCACCTTATTCCGTTGTTGTTGCGGGTTCACTGGCGTCGGATAAAGTTATGGGCAACGGACAAGCAGCACCAAATCTTTATTGCGCGGTGATCGTAAAACAAGTCGACGCACAAACACGATCAAAAACTGGTATCAACGAACTCCTTAGAGACTAATTCGCTCTTCAAATACAGTCTGGGTAAAACATGCCAAAATATGATGCTGTTTCATTACTGCAAGATTTAATCCGCTGCCCTTCTGTCACACCGGCAGAAGGCGGTGCACTTGAGTTGTTGGAAACGGTCTTATCTGATTTAGGTTTTACAGTTGAACGTATTACTTTCAGCGAAGATGGTTTGGATGATGTTGAAAACCTCTACGCCCGCTATGGCAATAGTTCTCCTCATTTTATGTTTGCCGGACACACAGACGTCGTCCCCGTGGGAGATGAAGCAAGTTGGACAAAACCACCATTTTCTGGTGACATTATCGACGGTGAAATTTATGGCCGTGGTGCTGTAGATATGAAAGGCGGTATTGCTTGCTTTATTGCTGCCTTTTCAATTTATCTGAACGAAAATCCTGACTTTGATGGTTCTGTCTCACTTCTCATAACAGGTGACGAAGAGGGCGTTGCGATCAATGGCACAGACAAATTACTCAAATATGCACACGACAAGGGTGAGGTTTGGGATGCTTGTATTGTTGGCGAGCCAACAAATCCCGAGCAACTGGGCGATATGATCAAAATCGGCCGACGTGGGTCATTATCTGCCCGCGTTACCGTTGATGGTATTCAAGGTCATGTGGCCTATCCTCATCTGGCTGATAATCCAATTCGCGGCGCAACCATGATGATGGCAGCATTAATGGGCACCCCATTTGATGAAGGCACCAATGATTTTCCGCCAACCAATCTGGAAGTGACGACTGTTGATGTTGGCAACAAGGCAAATAATGTTATCGCCCAGCAGGCGGCCTTTCAATTTAACATCCGTTTTAACAACCTTTGGACTGAAGACAGCCTTCGCAAGGAAGTTGCCAAACGACTTGATGCCGCCGCACATGATTTATCTCTACGAAAAGATAAAGCCGCAACTAATTACAGGATAGAATTTCTAAATCGTGTAAGCCCTGTGTTCCTCACAAAAGATGATCGCCTCACAAAGGCACTCAGCAATGCCATTGCAGCAGTGCTGGGCGCAAAACCTCAATCATCAACAACAGGTGGCACATCGGATGCGCGTTTCATCAAAGACTATTGCCCGGTGGTGGAATTTGGTCTTGTTGGGCAAACCATGCATATGGTTGATGAGCGCGCGCGTGTCGCGGACGTGGAAAAACTCACCGAAATCTATCATGAATTTTTAAAATCCTGGTTTTCTTGAATGTCCGAAATAGGTTCTAAAAATCGAGCAATATCAGAAGCATCGCGTTATCTTTATGCTATTTTGCTGATCATTCAGAATAATCAAGAAGGTGTCAAAATAATCTTGCAATCAGGCATGAATGTTACACGTTCATTCATGGCGTATTTTTGGTGTTTGCCAGCACAATTATTTATGTGGTCATTGGTTTGGCGGCGAAATGAAATTGCGGAAGACGCCACTCACGTCGATTTTTTGATCACCGTGAGCGTTTTTGATGCAGTTGCATGGGGTATATTCGCCATTTCAATCTACTTAATTATGGTTCTTGCATCGGCAGAAAAACTTGCAGCACCCATGATCATCGCTACAAACTGGTTTAATTTGTTTGCAACATATGTCTTTTTCATTCCAGCAACGATGAATTACATCCTACCACTGGGTGATGATACTGCGATGATCATTGAGTTTGTAATATATATAACAATTGTAGGACTATATTTCCGCGTCGTTAGGCACATGCTCGGAAATCACAAATTGTTCGCATTTGCACTCACACTGGTAAATGTAGCCAGCAGCATTTTTATTTCAAGCTTCATTTATTCCACTGTATGACAAAAAGCCCACCGAATTCAAATCCAGCGGGCTTCTGTGATATTAATTTTTCTTTGCTTATGCAGCTAATTCTTCAACATCTGGGAAGAGTGAATCAAGCTCTAGGTAACAGATCATCTGATCATCAACCGGAATGATCGCACGTGTGAGCGAACGCTCAGCTTCCGGCAACACATCTGGTGCAGGCTGCAGATCTTCTTCCTTAACAGTGATCATGTCAGACACATTTTCAACCAAAAGACCAACAAGCTTATCAGCGATGTTTGTCACAATAATCGCACTACGCTCTGTTGGTTTAATTGGCGATAAACCAAGACGAATAGCCATATCGATGACAGGAATAACTGACCCACGAAGGTTGATAACACCAAGAACGTGACTTGGTGAATGTGGCAACATTGTTGATGGTGCCCAGCCGCGAATTTCGCGAACCGCCATAATATTTACGCAGAATACCTGATCCCCTAGATGAAACGATATAATTTCAATCTGGCCAGATTCTTTAACATCTGTTTGTTCGTTCATAGTGAAATCTCCAAAATCCTCTAATCGAGCCCCAAGTCGCTCATGCATTTACTCTAAATTGCCACCATTAACCTTTGGATACGCACAAAGCTGTTATCTAACTGAATATGGAATACAGGCATGCTGTTTTACAGCTTCTAGGATGGGCGTCATGCTCGAGCCGTCAAATTTGGGCTTCCCAGATACTCCGATCATGCCTTCTCTCGGTTTCTAATTTGTTAATAGCCAGATATAATTTTTAATACTGGTGCGAAACTGAATGAAAATCACGTCTCAACAGTCAAGCCTTTTGCATAGATTGAGACGAAATTTTGAAGTTGCTCTTCCAAAGCACCCCGGGAAATCGACATAAAGCGTTCTTGAAGATTAATTGCTATGATCCCGTGAACCGCTGAAAACAAAGTTCTTACCATTTGCGAGACTTCTTCCTGTTCAAGATCGGGCCGGAGCCTTAACAAAGGTGCAATAACTTTTGAGAAAGTTTCATTTGTTCGATCAAGATACCAATCCGGAATAGGCGTATTGTCATGCATCGTATGTGTAAAAAGCGATGTCCAGAGATTATAATTATCATACGCAAAGTTCATATAACGCTGAGCAAGGAGCCTCAAATTTTCTTCTGGATCTAAGTTTTCCGCGGGTTGTTGCCCAATACTTTCCGATAACATCATCAGGATGTGGCTATTTACATTTAAAATAAGATCATCAAGGTCTGTATAGGCATTATACAAACTGCCAAGCGAACAATCTGCCTCAATTGCAATATCACGTGCACGCAGACCAATAAGGCCATTTTTTTCAATTCTCCGAAACGCTGCATCAAATATACGTTGTTTCAGAAGATTTCGTTTCTCGTTGCGATTCATAATAAGCTCTTTTTTGAACATTGTTCATTTTTATGTTGAACACTGTTCATTTTTCGTCTATATCCAATTTGAACATTGTTCATATATTAAATATGAACCGTTTTGCAATGCAAAATCAAGTATGAAGTACGTATTTTGCTTGCATCAGATAAAATAAAAAGAAAGTCTGCATTATGACGAATAACCTGATGACATCCAAGCGCTTTGCACCGCTATTTTGGACGCAATTTCTGTCCGCCTTCAATGACAACCTTGTCAAAAATACGCTTATTTTTCTTATTCTTTTTAAATTGGCAGCTGAAGAAGCAGCCTCCATGGTCACGATTGCCAGCGCAGTTCTCATTCTGCCATTCTTGTTATTTTCTGCCATAGGTGGTGAAATCGCAGATAAATTTGATAAGGGTAAAGTTGCAGAACGCCTTAAGTTAATCGAAATTGGTGCTGCCATTGTTGCAGTTATCGGAATTGGCTTTTCTTCAATTTGGCTCTTGATGGTTGCCTTATTTCTATTTGGCTTTGTCTCTGCTCTATTTGGACCCGTCAAATATGGAATACTACCGGATCATATAGAGGCCAGCGAGCTCCCAAAGGCAAATGCATGGGTCGAGGCTGGGACATTTCTTGCGATTCTTCTAGGTACAATTGTTGCAGGCTTCACCTTCCGCGAAGATGCCAGCATCTGGATATTTGGCCCAATGATGATGGGTTTTTCCATCATATGTTGGATTTTTAGCCGATATATTCCACAAACAGGTGCAGCGGAACCCGAGCTTCGTATCGACACTAATATATTCCGTTCTACAGGTCGATTATTGAGTGAACTGTGGGCACAAAATAAAATACTGCACGTAAGCTGGATGGTATCCTGGTTCTGGCTTATAGGTGCAATCGTCATGTCGCTCATGCCCACAATGGTGAAACAATTACTGGGCGGCCATGAGCTTGCTGTCACAGCTTATCTGGCAATATTTGCAGTTTCAATTGGCTTAGGATCGGCATTTTCGGCGTGGTTATCTGCTGGCCGCATCGTTCTATTGCCTGCGCCAATTGGTACTGCGTTGATCGCAATGCTTCTAGGCGTTCTTTCTATTATTTTATGGAACCTTGCACCGCTACCTCCTGTAAATTCCGTGTCAGATTTCTTTGCATCGGGACCAACTGTCGAAATCGGGTTCATTTTAGGAGGATTGGCGATTGCTGGCGCTTTGATCGTCGTTCCAACATTTGCTGCTGTCCAAATGTGGGCACCCGAAAAAAATCGCGCTCGTGTGGTTGCTGCGGTTAATGTGCTCAATGCTTTGTTCATTGTGGTTGGTATTGGAATCGTGGCTGCCCTGCAGGCATTTGGTGCCACAATTCCCGAACTTCTTTTAGGTCTGGCCGTCATCAATATCATTGTCGCTGGCCTGATGCTTAAATACCAACCAACCAACCCACTGCGTGATCTTATTTCAATCATTCTTCGGTCATTTCATCGTATGGAAATAATAGGCCTTGAGAATGTGGAAAAAGCAGGTCCCGCACCAATTATTGCGCTTAATCATGTGAGTTACCTCGATGGCGGGTTAGCACTATCACTCACGGAACAAGAACCTGTATTTGCTGTTGATCATAAAGTCTCTCAGAAATGGTGGGCAAAACCGTTTTTAAAACTTTGTAATTTTATGCCGCTTGATCCCTCAAAACCGATGGCAACGCGAACACTTATCAACGCGGTTGAAGATGGAAATCCTCTTGTGATATTCCCTGAGGGGCGCATCACCGTTACGGGCGGCTTGATGAAAGTTTATGATGGTGCTGCGATGGTCGCGGATAAAACCAACTCAATGATCTTACCCGTTCGTATTGAGGGTCTTGAGCGTAGCTTATTTTCCAAACTTAGCGTCCGCGAGATTAGGAAAGCCTTGTTTCCAAAGGTCAAGGTGACAATACTTGAACCAACAAGACTTGAAATACCAGAACGCTTAAAAGGCAAGGAACGCCGCACGGCTGCAGGCGCTGCACTTTATCAACTCATGTCTGATCTTGTTTTTCAAACCACGCCTATAGAGCAAACGGTTCCTGAAAAACTCATCCTTGCTGCAAAGAAAGTAGGTTTGCGAAAGCTAGCCCTGCAAGACCCAACTTCCGGCAATATGAGTTATGGAACACTTTTAACTGGTGCATCTGTTATAGGCCGGCGCTTATCCAAAATGCTGCCGGGCGAAAAACATATCGGTGTTATGTTACCAAATGCAAATGGAGCAGCTGTTACAATATTTGGCCTGATGTCCGCTGCAAAAATCCCAGCGATGATTAACTTTACTGCGGGTGCACGTAATATTTTGTCCGCCTGCAATGCGGCGGAAGTGAAAACCATTGTTAGCTCACGCCTCTTTATCAAACATGCAAAATTGGAAGATTTAGTCGCCGAAATTGAACCTTATGTAGATATTATCTGGCTGGACGAAGTACGAAAAGAGATTTCAATTTTTGAAAAACTTGTCGGATTTCTCACACGCACGAAAATCATAACGAAAAGCGAGGTAAATGACCCGGCTGCAATCCTCTTTACGTCAGGGTCAGAAGGTGTGCCCAAAGGTGTCGTATTAACCCATCGCAATATGCTGACTAATGTTGCGCAAGCCGCCGCACGCATAGATTTTAATCCATCTGATAAACTGTTTAATGTGCTGCCAGTTTTCCATTCATTTGGGCTGACCGCTGGTACTGTCCTACCTCTTGTTTCAGGTGTTCCGGTTTACATGTACCCCTCACCATTGCACTACCGCATTGTTCCCGAACTTGTTTACAGCTCAAACGCCACAATCATGTTTGGTACAGATACATTTCTATCTGGCTATGCGCGCACCGCAAATTCCTATGATTTCCGCTCACTGAGATATTGTTTTTCTGGCGCGGAACCTGTTCGCGCAAGCACACAAAAAACCTACATGGAAAAATTTGGCGTCCGAATTTTGGAAGGTTATGGTGTTACCGAAACCGCTCCCGTGATCGCGCTCAATACACCGATGCATAACAGCCAGGGTAGCGTGGGACGCTTGTTGCCGGGCATAGAATATAAGCTCGAAAAAGTACCCGGCATCGATCAAGGCGGGCGGCTATTTATCAAAGGTGGCAACGTTATGGCAGGTTATTTGCTACACGATAAACCTGGTCAACTTCAGCCTCTACCTGATGGATGGCACGATACTGGAGACATTGTAACCATGGATGACATTGGTTTCGTCACAATCAAAGGCCGTGCAAAACGATTTGCTAAAATTGCCGGTGAAATGGTTTCTCTTGCCGCCATTGAAAAACTTGCGGGAGAAGTATGGCCTGAGCACTTAAATGTTGTTGTTTCAGTACCCGATGCTAAGAAGGGTGAGCGCATCATACTCATTACTGAATTTGAGGGCGCTGATCGCAAAGCGTTTATGGAGTATGCGCGATCACAAAATGCAATGGATTTAATGATCCCGGCGGAGATCAAAATTGATAGCGTACCTTTACTTGGTAGTGGAAAAATTGATTTTGTTGCGGCTCAAAAACTTGGATTAAATGAACCGGCTTAGTAATCGACCGACATGAAATATAAGGCAAAAGGCGGGGCTACTGGACCACAGGCGACCCGCTTTTTCGCTTCCAATGCTTTTGTGACATCATCGGCAGTCCATTTGCCCTCGCCGACCTTTTTTAATGTGCCGGCAAAAGATCTGATTTGATTATGCAAGAAAGCAGGTGCTGTTGCATGAAGCTCAATGAACTCAGTACCCTCAACAGCGACTACATCCAATTTTTCAAGCAACCGAACAGGGCTTTTTGCCTGACAGCTTGTTGCCCGAAATGTTGTAAAATCATGAACACCAACCAATCGTTGGGCTGCCTCATGCATTTTTGCCACATCTAATTGTTTTGAAACATGAAATGCGCGATTTCTCTCCAAACCTGGATGTCCATGACGGCATAGATATCGATATAGATAATGTCGACGCTTAGCAGAAAATCTCGCATGAAATTTACTATCGACCTCCTCAGCATCGATAATTGCGATACTATGATCTCCATGCTCTCTTAGAAAGGCGTTGATAGCACCCTGCACTGCCAATGGTTTTCTGTCTTTGGTAAGATCAAAATGTGCAACTTGACCACGTGCATGAACACGGGCATCCGTGCGCCCCGCACCATAGACCACTGCATCCTCACCCAGAAAACCTAGAATTGCTTTCTCAATCGCCCCTTGAATAGATGGATAATTTGGTTGCCGTTGCCAACCAAAGTAGTCAGTCCCGTCATATTCAATCGTTATTTTATATCGAGGCATAAGTGTCACATATCATGTTAATTTGGTGCCGGCATCTATTGTAACGCCGCGTAAAAAGCTTTGTGCGTCCATCTTCTTGCCACCTGCTTTTTGCAATTCTATCAGTTGAATTGCACCGTCCGCGCAGGCAATCGTCAGTTTGTCATCAATAACTTGCCCGACTAAACTTGAATCAATAGAATCAACTATTTTAGATCTCAGAACCTTTACACGAACTGCCTTCTTACCTTCACCAAGCTCAAACCAAGCGCCTGGAAATGGTGAAAGACCCATAATATGACGATGCACGTCTTTCGCACTTTTCTCAAAATTAATGCGACATTCAGCTTTATCAATTTTCGCAGCGTAGGTAATGCCCTCTTCTTTCTGCTCAATCAATTCTATTTCGTTAGTTTCCAAAAGTTCCATGGCTTTGACCGCAAGCGGCCCACTAATATCCATCAATTGATCATGCAAGCTGCCTGCTGTCGTATCATCGGTAATATCTACTTTCTCAGACAATGCGTATGGTCCGGTATCAAGCCCAACGTCCATTTTCATAATCATCATGCCAGTTACATCATCACCGGCCATAATAGCTCGTTGAATGGGTGCAGCGCCGCGCCAACGCGGCAACAAAGATGCATGACCGTTAAAACAACCATGTTTTGGGCTATCTAAAATGGGTTTTGGCAATAAAAGACCATAGGCAACAACAATTGCGACATCTGCATCCAAGGCATCAAATCGAGATTGTTCTTCTTCTGGTTTCAAACTGATAGGTGTACGGACTTCTATACTATGCTTGTCCGCAAGCGCATGAACAGGCGACGGTTTTAGCTCGAGACCACGACGGCCTGCCGGGCGAGGTGGCTGGGTGTAAACACAAACAATGTCATGACCAGCATCAATCAATGCTTTGAGTGTGGCAGTTGAAAATTCAGGCGTACCCATAAAGACTATACGCAATTGAACCTCCTAAGTTTTGAATTAAATGGTCAGAGCACTGCCGCGTTTTGTTTGGCAAGCTTTGTAAACTTCTTGATCACCATCTGACGCTTAAGCTTGGAGAGATAGTCAATGAACAGCACACCATTAAGATGGTCAATCTCATGTTGCAGACATGTTGCCATAAGCCCATCGGCTTCTATTGTTTGTGCCTTACCTGAAAGATCAAGATAGTTGACGGTAATAGCGGCAGGGCGCTCTACTTCGGCATAATATTCAGGAATCGACAGGCAGCCTTCCTCATAAACGTTCATTTCATCACTGTTTTTGACGATCTCGGGATTGATGAAAACTTGCGGTGTTTTGTTATCTTCATCTTTAGACACATCAACGACTAGCATCTGGCGTGGAATACCGATCTGTATTGCTGCCAGGCCGATACCTGGCGCATCATACATTGTTTCCGTCATATCCGCAGCTAAACGCGTCAAATCATCATCGAAACGTTCAATAGGTGCAGATTTCTCGCGCAAGACTGAATCTGGAAGTAGGACAATTGGCTTAATACTCATGTGCGTTGAAATAGGGGGTTCAAGGTCTAAGGTCAATAATATATTTTGAGATCGGCGCCTCCCGTTCACCTTTTGATCTGACAAGCAAGAAAGAATCATATAATCTAGTTCGAATGAACAATTTATCTGATTTCCTGTCGACGACAATTGTAACCTTGGGCGGGCTTAACATAAGTTTTGGGCAAGTTCTTGCGAGTGTTATTGCGCTTGTTGTCATAATGCTTGTTGCAATTTTTATACTGCTGTGGCGAGCATCAAACAATCGGCATAAAGCGCGCGATCTTGAAATGCAAAACTCAATGGCCGCGCAATCTCAGATGAATGATCTTTTGAAAGTGCAGGCAGAGATGCAGGGTCGCATGACGACCATGGCCGAGTTATTTGGCTCCCGACAGTCCGAACTTAATCAAAATATCAACAATCGACTCGATGGGATGAGCCAAAAACTTGGCAATTCACTTGTTGAACAAACCAAAGCCACCCATGAAAACCTATCTAAGTTGCAAGAACGTTTGGCCGTTATCGACACAGCACAAAACAATATTCAGACACTTGCGCAAAATGTGGTTGGGTTACAAGCCATTTTATCAGACAAGCAAACGCGCGGTGCATTTGGCCAATCGCGGATGGAAACCATTATTAAAGATGGCCTTCCCATCGGGGCTTACCAATTCCAGACAACGCTATCCAACAGTTCTCGCCCCGACTGCACCGTAAAAATGCCAAATGATTCTCCGCATTTGGTTATCGATGCGAAATTTCCATTAGAAGCATGGAATGCCATTAAGAAGGCTGCGGATGATCGCGCAACGACAGAGGCCTCCAGACAATTTCGTGCTGATATTGAGAAGCACATCAAAGATATTTCTGAAAAATATCTCATTGCAGGCGAGACCCAAGATACCGCATTCATGTTTGTACCATCTGAGTCTATTTTTGCTGAAATTCATGAGAATTTTGAAGGTGTTATTCAAAAGGCACACCGTTCCCGCGTTGTCATCGTGTCACCTTCGCTTCTTATGCTGTCGATACAGGTCATACAAGCGGTCCTGAAAGACGCACGGATGCGAGAGCAAGCCCATCTCATTCAAGGAGAGGTGATCCGCCTAATGGACGACATAGGCCGCCTAGATGATCGCGTGCGTAAATTACAAACACATTTTGGTCAAAGCCAGCGCGATATAGATCAGATTTTGACATCAACTGATAAAATTGCAAAACGTAGTGCTAAAATTGAAGACATGGATTTTCAAGATACCGATTCAGTTAATATTGAAAAACCCGAACAAAAACCAATTTCAGTCGTAAAGCCCGCTCAAGAAAAGGGACGGCTAAACTTAAGACCGTAGCATGGCGTAACCCGAGGAGTTTACATGATTAGCGTATTTGGATCAATAAATATGGATCTTATAGCAACGGCCGAGCGATTACCGCTGCCGGGCGAAACGGTGCATGGCGACAGCTTTTCTACCGCGCCGGGAGGCAAAGGCGCGAACCAGGCACTTGCCGCAACAAGAGCAGGTGCGAGCGTGAAGATGGCAGGCGCGGTTGGGCAAGATAATTTTGCAGAACCGGCATTAGAATTACTAAAATCAGCAGGTACAGATCTTAAATTTGTGAAAAGTGTTGAAGGGCCAACCGGAACGGCCCTTATTTTAGTCGGCAACGATGCCGAGAACATGATTGCTGTGATCGCAGGCGCAAATGGTAAAGTAAGTGTCGCGGATGTGGAGCCTCTGCTCAATAGTATGAATAAAGGTGATAGTATCCTCTTGCAAATGGAGATCAGTGTCGATGCCGTAAAGGCAGCACTAGAAGGTGCGAAAACGCGAGGCATTCGCTCAGTCTTCAATATTGCACCCATGAGCGATGATGTTATTGATATTGCCCCTCTTGCCGACATTATCGTGGCGAATGAAACTGAATTTGATCTTCTGATCGGAAAAGGTACTCTTTCAGCCGAAGATCGTATCATTGCAATGCGAAATTACCATCAAAAAACAAATCGCAGCCTAGTTATTACACTCGGCGGTGATGGCGTTATCGCTATTGACCAGGGACAAGAATATTCTGCACGCGGATTGACCATCAAACCAATTGATACTGTGGGCGCGGGTGATACATTTTGTGGTTATTTTACTCAAGCATTAGATGCTGGTTTTGATTTTGGCTCAGCTCTTGAACGTGCGGCAATTGCCGGGTCTCTCGCCTGCCTTAAAGCTGGTGCTCAACCGGCTATACCGATGGCAGATGATTTGGATGCTCTCTAGAGATCAGTTAGATCTGCAGATTCTGGTTTGACTTTTAACGCCTTGAAAAGATCTCTCTTGACCTCCATATATAGGGCAAGGTGCCGAATTCGGGCCTTGAACTTGTTGCTTGAATTGAGGACAAAATGACACGTATGGCACCATTCTCTAGCCCATTGCTACTTGGATTTGAAGCGATGGAAAAAACGCTGGAACGCGTTGCGAAGGGCGCAGAAGGCTATCCACCCTATAATATAGAGCGCATTCACTCAGACACATCAGATCGGGCTGAAAAGTTGCGCATTACTCTCGCTGTTGCCGGATTTTCCGAAGATGAGCTTGATGTAACAACTGAGGAAAACCAGCTCTATATTCGTGGTAAACAAATTGATAATCAAGAGCGCGATTTTCTCTATCGCGGCATTGCTGCACGGCAGTTTCAGCGGGTTTTTATTCTCGCCGATGGTATGCAAATTGGTGGCGCTGAATTAAAAAACGGCATGCTCTCAGTTGATCTTATCAGACCAGAACCGGAACGGATGATAAAGAAAATTAACATTTCTGTATCAAACTAAGCCTATCATTCAATAAGCAAGGTGATTCTAACACTTGCTTGAGGAATCGCGTGTTGTGATCATGAAGCATCACAGCTCCCAAACATGGAGAGACAAATGCTTTCAATCTATGAAAATGACATCGAAACGGCTGATGAATTCGCACTCATGGGTGCTGGTGAAGTTGCCTATATTCGTAAAATATCGTCTGAAGAAGTTAATGAACGCTTCCCAATGGAAGAAGAACTTGAGCCGGGCCAAGAGCTATGGGCCTTGTTTGCCGCCGATGGAACACCAATTTATCTTAGTGATGACCGCACTCGTACGTTCTTTCGAGCGGCAGAAGATGAACTTTCCCCTGTGACATTGCATTAGGGGAAAGATTAAGCGTTCAAATGAACTTTGGCACTAAGAAAAATTGGATGCCGAATACTAGGCTGCGTTTGACGCTGATGTTTGTGTCAAAAGTGCATAAATGGCCGAATCTGATTGCGCACCTCTAATTTTCTCGACTTTATCACTATCTCTGAGAACACGGGCAATACGTGACAATGCTTTAAGATGATCTGCGCCGGCATCTTCTGGTGCAAGAAGTAGAAAAATCAGGTCGACTGGCTGATCATCCAATGCTTCAAAATCTACAGCAGTTTCAAGTTTTGCACAAAAGCATAAAATACGATCTAACTTTGGCAATTTTCCATGTGGAATAGCAATACCATTGCCAACACCAGTAGAACCCAGGCGTTCACGCTGCAAAATTACATCAAAAATTTCACGTTCGGAAAGTCCGACTTCCTCCGCGGCACAAGCAGCAAGCTCTTGAAGAACTTGCTTTTTAGAACTTGCTTTAAGCGCATGAAGTATCGAACTCTGCGCAATTAAATCTGCGAGCGACATAACTATCTACCCCTTGACTGAAATAAGCTAATGCTTATCAGTTTTTAACATCACCGGTATCAACCCAACCGATATTGCCGTCATTTCGGCGATAAACCACATTAATGGCATCACTACCAGCATTTTTAAAAATCATAACCGGATCATCAGTCATATCTAATGACATTACAGCATCCGCAACCGACATTATTGCAAGTTGTTTTGTACTTTCCGCTACAATTGCTGGCGCATAATCTTCTGCAACTTCTTCTTCAACAACATCATTTGTACCCATTACACTATAAGCAACTTCGGCAAAAGCACTCGGATTCGTATTAATCTGGTGGCTTTTTAATTTTCTTTTATAACGTCTGAGGCGTTTTTCAACTTTCTCGGCCGCGGCTTCAAAAGAGAGCTGCGGATCCGCAGCTTCGCCTGTTGCTTGCAGAATAACTCCCGTATCTAGATGAATTTTGCAGTCTGTCGTAAATCCTGAACCAGATTTCTCAACAGTGACCTGAGTAGAATAACCACCAGCAAAATATTTCGTTACAGCATCGGCTATATGGTCCTCAATACGAGTACGAAAAGCTTCACCGATATCCATATTTTTTCCAGAAACGCGTATAGTCATCCAGCATCCTTTCAATGTTATTTGCCAAAACAGTTTAGGCCAATAAAGCTTGGCTTCCAAGCAAATTGGTTACTTTTATTCAGGCTGTGGATATAATAATTTCTTGATCTTGTTGTAAAAAACAAACGCGGCGCAGCTCATATGACTAATTGATCCATTTGTCAAATTTTAACTAAAAATCAATCGAACAATTTGCGCTTAATACTTCCGTTAATTGAAATAATACATCATGTAACTCACTGATTTAAATCTAACTATGTTCCAACTCGCATAAGTATTTTTTTCTCACGCCGCCTCTGCACAGAAGATGCAATATTTAGAGATTCTCTATATTTTGCGACCGTACGTCGTGCTATCTCAATATTTTCACGCTTAAGAAGCAAGACGATATTATCATCTGATAAAACATTCTTCACATCCTCTCCATCAATCAGAACTTTAATTCTTTGACGAATTGATTCGGCTGAATGATTATTCAGTCCATCGACACCACCGATTGAAACTGTAAAAAAGTATTTTAATTCGAATAGTCCACGTGGTGTCATTATATATTTGTTGGACGTTACGCGTGAAATCGTAGACTCGTGCATACCTACAGCTTCGGCAATTGTTTTTAGATTCAATGGCTTAAGGTGCTGCACACCCTTATCAAAAAACTCTTGCTGATGTTTGACAATCTCTGTGGCGACCTTAATGATTGTTTGCGCACGCTGATCAAGGCTTCTTGAAAGCCAATTCGCAGACTGCAAACATTCATTCATGAACTTATAATCAGCGCTTGTCTTATCGACACCTTTTGTAATCGTTGAAAAATAAGATTGATCAACAAGGATGTGAGGTAGTGTCTGTGAATTAATTTCAACTTGCCAATCACCATCATCTAGTTTCTTCAACAAAATTTCTGGAATCACTGTTTGTACACCTTGAGTTACAAAACTTGTTCCCGGTTTAGGGTCGAGCGACTGGATATCAGCCACCATCTCCAAAATTTTTTGCTCATCGACATCACAAATCTTACACAGGGAAACAAAATCTTTGCGCGCCAGAAGTTCAAGATTCTCTATGAGCGATTCCATGGCCGGATGAAATTTTTTCTGCCGTCGCAGTTGCACGCTTAAACATTCGCCTAGATTTCGCGCAAAAATGCCCGGTGGATCGAACTGTTGAACTCTAGCCAAAATATGCTCAACCTGAGTTAACTCAACAGCAAACCGACTTGCAATTTCACTTAAATGCCCATCGAAATAACCGGCATCATCAAGATAATCTATGAGTTCAACGGCAATAAGCCGTTCGCGTTCGCTCTTAAACTCGAGTGCTATCTGCTCGCTCATAGCCTCTCTCATGCCAGGTGCACTGGCAGAAAAGCTGTCAAGATCAATACTCGCGCCAGATACATGCAATTCACCCGATGGGCCAACGCTGTAATCGTCCCGATTACGTAGTTCAGAATTGGATTTTGATGCTATTTCATCATCAGGAAATACATTGCGCATATTCACATCAAGTACATTCTCCATGTTCTTAACTTGTGATATATCACCATCCGCCATCAATGAAACTTCATTTAGGTCCACTAAATTACCATCTAAAGACTGAACCTGATCATCCATTTGAACGGGAGGGTCTTCATCTTTATTCGCCAATACCAACAAGGGATTTGATTGTATTTGCTCGTCAATAAATTGAGACAATTCCAAGGGAGTATATTGCAAAAGGCGAATTGACTGCATCAATTGCGGCGTCATCGTCAACGATTGACTTTGTTTTAAGTTCATACGTGCTGACAATGACATACACAAACTCCAAAAACACAGTTCAAAAATAATGAGTTAAGTCGACAAAACCGATTATTTACACTCCTCCGTAGGATTGGCATAAATTTTGCTTTGAGTCAAAATCCTCAGGAACTCATCACGCCCCATATTCTGTGTAAAACGGGTTATGTAAAGTTCATCTAGAACGAAAAGTTATCACCCAGATATAAGCGTCGAACATCGGGGTTGTTCACAATTTCGTCGGGTTGCCCATGGGTCAACACTTGCCCAGCGTGAATTATATAGGCTCGATCAATGAGACTGAGCGTCTCGCGCACATTGTGATCGGTAATTAGAACACCAATTCCTCGGCGTGTTAAATGGCGAACAAGATCCTGAATATCGGCTACTGCGATTGGATCAACTCCGGCAAACGGCTCATCTAACAGCATAAATGTCGGATCCGATGCCAATGCACGAGCGATTTCAAGTCGTCGGCGTTCACCACCGGATAGGGCTATAGATGGTGATGATCTCAAATGAGAAATAGAGAACTCATCAAGTAGGGAATCAAGTTTCTCTTCGCGAATCTCCCGATTAGGCTCGATAATTTCTAAGACAGCACGAATATTCTGCTCGACGGACAGGCCGCGAAAAATGGAAGCCTCTTGCGGCAAATACCCAACACCAAGCCTTGAACGTTGATACATGGGAAGTGTTGTCACATCATGACCATCAATTTCAATCGCGCCACTATCAACGGGCACAAGCCCTGTAATCATATAAAAACAAGTTGTTTTACCAGCACCATTTGGCCCTAAAAGACCTACGGCTTCGCCGCGACGTACACCAAGCGAAACACTATCCACGACACGGCGAGATTTATAAGATTTGCTCAAGCCACGAGCAATCAATGTACCTTGATACTTTCCTTGCTCTGTTTGGCCCTGTTCTGACTGCCCCTTAGGGTCAGCACCAGTTTTTTTTCGAAATGAGAACATTAAAGTATTTAACACCCGGGCCCTATGTCGAACAACATTGTTCTAACATCACTTTTTCTGCGATTTTGGATCAAGCTGAAGTATCACACGCTTACCGCAGCTGTCGAGCCGTGCGTTACCAGAAGCCATTTGCACAGTAAGTTTACAACCAACAAAGACATTATCGCCCTCTGTTAACACCACCTCTTTACCGGATAGAACCAGCGTATCAGCAAGCATATCAATCGTACCCTTGTCAGCGGTAGCTGTCTGTGTTCCTGATTTTAGTAAGACCTTCCCAAAGACATTAATTTTCTCAAAATCCGCAGCGCCGGAGGTGACCGAAGAGCCTTGCGTATAATGAACCACCATGCGGCTGGCACGTAACAATGTTTCACCCTGCACGACCTTCACATTGCCTGTGAATGTCGCCTCGGCCTTGCTGTCGTTGACATCAAGTTGATTGCTTTCAATCTGAATTGGCTGATCGTTTGAAAGTGCCAAACCTCCGATATTGCTATTCACATTTTGTGCTTGTGCCCACCCGATGAATAGAAAACTAACTAGACAAGTAATAACTACTTTCAATCGGCTATTGGATGGAGAATGAAATTTCATATTGTCCCTTACTCTTCTTTCTTTAACATCCGAGGTTCTATTTTCATACGAACATCACCATCAAATTTTAAGGTTTCTCCACCTTCAGCGATTTGCATCGTGTCGGATGTCAACCAACCACCATCGAACTTTACATTAATTGGGTTTTTACTTTCGAATGCACCGGTGGCTACATTATACTCGCCATTAATAAATTTAGCTTCCAAACCAGATGTTGTTGTAACAATAAAGGGCTGTGTAAATGTTAAGAATTCTTTTTCCTGATCAAACACACCTTGAGCCGCCTCAATAAAAGAATCATTTTCACTATTTAGAGGAACTTGAGCCGCAATATCTTCAAGCGTGATAAGTGATGTTTGACCAATCGCCTGTATAGCCCGTTTTGCCGACATTTTATAAGGCAAATCAGTGCTTGTTTGACCCACAAGCACTGGAGATCGCATAACAAGTTTTCCATCTTCCAATCCAGCACTTTCAATAACCAAACCATCCGGCAGTGATGTACGAATTATCGAAAGCCCAATAAAGAAAACGATAATCACACCGCTACCAATAGGTAAAAATTTGCGTAGAAATGCAACCAATCTGGAATGCGAAACAGCTTTGGCATATTCAGCATCAACTTTGAACGCTTGACTATTCATGTACTTTTCGGCCCATATATATTTCCCTACTCCACACTTCCAGCAGATTTTATGAAAACTTATATCACTGATATCATTGCAATTGGTCAAAGTTAATCCTAAATTGCGGCCTATATAAGTTATATATTTTGTTTCATTTTCCGGAAATCACCTCATGGACCAGCAAGATGTTTTTGAGCGCCATCGCTTACGTCGCAAACTACGATGGTGGCGACTGCTAACGATCCTAGCTGTTATTATTGGTATCGTATCTCTCACGATCTCCAACGATAATAGTTTAATTACCGGTGACCATATCGCTCGGGTCGAAATTATTGGTGTCATACAGGATGATGATGAATTGATCGCTCGCCTGGATGCTATTGGAGATGATTCTAACGCTAAGGCCCTAATTGTGACAATTTCATCACCAGGGGGCACAACATATGGCGGAGAGCGGATTTATAAGGCAATCAAAGGCGTCTCAGACAAAAAACCTGTCGTCGCTGATGTTAGAACCATGGCAGCCTCAGCAGGCTATATGATCGCTGCCGCAAGCCATCATATTGTTGCAGGGGAAGCGTCTATCGTTGGTTCGATTGGTGTTATCTTTCAATATCCTCAAGTGTCCAAATTACTCGATAAAATCGGTGTCTCCATGGAGGAGATAAAATCTGCGCCACTAAAAGCGGAGCCATCCCCATTTCATCCAGCAAGTGAGGAAGCTGTTGCGATGATCAATAATATGGTCGTCGATAGTTATGACTGGTTTATCGATATCGTTGCCGAAAATCGCAAACTATCACGTCAAGACACTTTGAAATTATCCGACGGCAGTATTTTCACAGGCCGACAAGCTGCCAAAAACGGTCTGGTTGATTCGTTGGGCGGAATGGCAGAGATTCGCACCTATTTAAGCGAGAAAAACATCAAAAAAGAGCTTAAAATTGTAGATTGGCCTGCACCGGACATCTCGTCACCAAATTTTTTATCATTAGCACTGCCAAATATTGTTCAACGATATCTTGGAGTTGAACAATACTCGCTGGGCGAGCTGCTCGGTGAAAAGAAGTTGTTTCTTGACGGTTTGCTTTCGTTTTGGCAAATTAGCGATTAATAAAAGCACTCAGAATGCTTGGTAACACGTCATTCTATGGGAAAATCGATGATTAAGTCTGAATTAGTTCAAACTCTAGCTACACGAAATCCGCATCTCTACCACCGAGATGTTGAGAATATCGTCAATGCTGTATTAGATGAAATCAGCAAAGCACTTGCTGAAGGTAACCGAGTAGAGCTCCGCGGATTTGGCGCTTTCTCTGTAAAGCACCGTCCTGCTAGATCCGGGCGTAACCCTCGGACTGGGGAAACTGTTGCTGTGGAAGAAAAATGGGTGCCATTTTTCAAAACAGGTAAAGAATTACGCGAACGGTTGAACCCTTAAAACTGCGCGACCTGTTTTCAATTGGTGCCCGATTAAGCCAATTTCATCGATGTTCGACAAAATTTTGACGATTTTGCACCTGATTGTGTTTGCAAAACTTCAAAAGACGTTTATTTCCTAATAATAGCGTTAACGTTGGTCTTTGGAATTTTACTATGCTCAAAAAAATTATCTGGGTTGTTTTTTTCATCCCTGTAGCAATTGTTCTCATTTTGCTATCCATTGCAAATCGGCAGATGGTAACTCTGGCGCTAAACCCATTCGAACCGGCAGACACCTTGTTATCCGTGAGTGCGCCATTTTTTATGTTCATACTCATCGCCCTAATGGCTGGTATGATTTTGGGCTCAGTTATGACTTGGTTTAAACAAGGCAAACATCGAAGTCGCGCAAGGCAAATTTCTGCGGAGTCTGAAAAATGGCATACTGAAGCTGACCGTCAGAAAGAAAAAGCAGATAATCTTGCACAACAGCTCATTTCACCTGTTTGATATTTAAAGACAATCAAGCGAACAAGGCGATGGGAACCGCATTTGCCCGAAAAATTTAATGAGAACGCCAAGAAGCGTAAGCGGCCCGCAAATCAACGCGCCAATCAGCAACCGAGATCCCGTGCCGGTAAGAGTTTTAGCAAAAGCTCTAAACATCGCGATACTTCGTTCGAAAATCAATCCACGGGAACTCGTCCGAACACCAAGAAAAGTGAACCGGCTGCAATTATCAAACGCCCTGCCAGAACCGGCAAACGTCCTGACGAGCGCATTCCCGTTATTCTGGGCACCAAAGGCGATGAACATTATCGTCTGATTGACAGCGGCAACGGTCAAAAGCTTGAGCAATATGGACCCTACAAAATTACGCGACCGGAAGCTCAAGCGCTATGGCGCCCACAATTACCCGATCACCAATGGCAAAATGTTGATGCAATTTTTACCGGCGATACCGAAGAAGATGGCATGGGACGCTGGCATTTTCCAAAAGGGCCGCTGGGTGAAACTTGGCCCATGGCGCTGCTTGATGTCGATTTTTATGGGCGTTTTACATCCTTTCGCCATGTAGGTGTATTTCCAGAGCAACTGGCTCATTGGCAATGGATGGTTGATAAAATTAGAAATTCTGATCGGAAGCTGAAAGTTCTCAACTTGTTTGGCTATACGGGCGTTGCAAGTCTGATAGCAGCGAATGCTGGAGCCGAGGTCACTCACGTTGATGCATCAAAGAAAGCCATCGGCTGGGGTCGTGAGAATCAAGAACTGGCACGTCTTAACGATAAACCAATCCGTTGGATTTGTGATGATGCAATGAAGTTTATTCAACGGGAAGAGCGTCGCGGCAAAACCTATGACATTATCCTCACCGATCCGCCGAAATTTGGTCGCGGACCCAATGGTGAAGTTTGGCAACTTTTTGATCATTTGGAAAATATGCTGGATATTTGCCGCTCGGTCTTGAGCGACAAACCAGTTGGCCTCGTGCTGACAGCTTACTCGATCCGCGCGTCATTTTACTCTATTCATGAGTTAATGCGTGAAACGATGCGAGGCGCTGGTGGTCTTGTTGAATCTGGCGAACTTACGATCAGAGAAACCCAAGAGGTCGGTATTGATGACGAAGGACGTACAATCTCGACATCATTATTTAGCAGATGGGTGCCAAAATGAGTGCCAAAACAAATGATCTAAAAAAAAGGCGCGTTGGCACCGTCAAGGAAGTCACGAGCCTTGCTAATCCAATTGTAAAGGATATCAAAAGTCTAGCGCAAAAGAAAAACCGTGATGGCAGCAATCGATTTATTGCAGAAGGCCTAAAACTTATTGTTGATGCTATTGACCTTGGCTGGGATATCGAAACACTTATTTACGCCAAATCTGTTGCTGATAAACCGCTAATCCAAAAAAAAGCAGCGCAAGTTGTTGCTAATTCAGGTCTTGTGCTTGAGGTGAGCGAGAAAGTTTTAACGTCCATTACACGAAAAGATAACCCTCAGATGGTCGTGGGTGTGTTTTCGCAAAAGTTTACGCCTATCGAGGACATAAAACCTCAACCGGATGAGACTTACATCGCACTTGATCGCGTTCGAGATCCTGGAAACCTTGGAACAATTATTCGAACTGCCGATGCTGCCGGAATTAGTGGAATAATCTTAGTCGGGGCGACAACCGACCCGTTTTCAATTGAAGCTGTTCGCGCCACAATGGGGTCAGTTTTTTCTCTGCCAATTTCCCGCGTATCCATTGATGAATTTATTTCATGGAAGGACCGCCACGATATCAGTATTATTGGTAGTCACCTCAAGGGCAGTAAGGACTATCGAGCCATTGACTATAAAACCAAACCTTGCATTCTCCTAATGGGCAATGAACAAGCTGGCTTGCCAGAAGAACTATCCTCCACTTGCGATGCTCTTGCACGAATTCCGCAAGTTGGCGATGCAGATTCTCTTAATCTCGCCATCGCAACCGGCTTGATGATTTATGAGGCGAGACGTCATCTGCTGGAACTCGATTTGTTGGAGCCCGTTAAGTGACCGCGTTACGTTTGAGAACTGGCGCGATTATTATCGCAATCTGCGTACTGCTTGATCAGATTTCGAAAATTCTGATCGAACTTTACCTGCCCTTCCAGGAAATAGTATCTATTCTTCCATTTACAGCACTGTTTCGCACATGGAATGAAGGCATTGCTTTTTCGTTTCTTTCAGGACTGGGAAGTTGGGGACTTGTTACAATTGCTTTCATTGTCGTTGCACTTGTGATCTGGTTATGGGCATCATCGCCCTCCAATCGACTTTGGCTCGATTGGGGTTATGCCATGATTATAGGTGGGGCAATCGGAAATCTAGTCGATCGCATGTTTTATGGTCATGTGGTTGACGTGTTTCTATTTCATTATGGTCAATGGTCGTTTGCGGTATTTAATATCGCCGATGCCTTTATATCAATTGGTGTAGGCGTCATTATTTTAGACGAAATAAGACATGCATTAAAGAGCACTGATTAAAAGTTGAAAGAAATCTTGAAAGCTTCCGAAACGATTTTATTTTATAATCACTGTCATGAGCGATTTACACAATATACAGAAATCATTGGCTAAACAGCTTAATGCAGAATTTGAGGATGCAAATTCTGAACCTGGCAAAACTTCTGATGATCAAAATATCGTTGGTTTGGCTGAACGAGCGCAAGAAAAAGAAGACGCCAAAGAAAAAGTCAAAACTTCGGAGAAAAAGGGATATCAACCAATTGGTATTGCCCTTGTTATGTTTGTTTTTGCTGCCGTAATTATTGCTGGCGAGACTATTTTGTAACGGCTCACCAATTTCAATTTATTCCACTCATGTCATAATCTTGTCTTGCTGTTCTGTTTATAGCATAGGCAATGGAACGGAGTGATTCAAAATGAACATATCAGCGCCAACACCTGACCAAATCCAAAGACCAGCATCTCAACGATTTGCATCCGCAAATTATCGCGAAAATAATGTGATACTTGGCCGAATAGGTACCCTTGAAACGCGGATAGCGACCACGAAAGAAGAAATTGGTGCCGCTCAAGAAATCCGTTACCGGGTTTTTGTTGAAGAAATGGGAGCAAAACTTCCATTTGATGCCATGCTTTCCAAGCGCGATTTCGATCAATATGACCACCAGTGTGACCATCTCCTCGTTATTGATCGTGCAATAATTGGGTCTACGGTTGATCAAATTGTAGGCACCTATCGTCTTATGCAACAAAATACAGCCGAAGAGAACAACGGTTTCTACTCCCAAAATGAATATGATGTTCATGGTCTCGTTAGTCGTCACCCAGATAAACGTTTTCTAGAACTCGGTCGCTCTTGCGTTCTTCCGAAATATCGTTCGCGTCGTTCGATCGAGTTATTATGGCAGGGTATTTGGGCTTATTGTCTACAGAACAACATTGATGTGATGTTTGGATGTGCATCGTTCCATGGCACCGTACCTGCCGCCCATGCTCAGAGCTTATCATTTCTATATCATTTTGCGCGCGCTACTGATGAATGGCACATCGTGCCACAAACAGACAAACAAGACTTAATAGACCTAATGCCTGCTGAAGCGCTTAAAACAAAAGAGGCGCTTTCAGATATGCCTCCATTAATTAAGGGCTACTTACGTGTCGGTGCCCTTTTTTCTCCACATGCATTTGTCGATACTTCTTTCAATACGACGGATGTACTGATTATTATGCCGCTTTCTAAGATAAGTTCGCGGTATATCAATCATTATGGTGCAGATGCTGAACGATTCAATGCTTAAGTAAAAAGCACCTTATAGCTAAATTTGAAAATTTTTTAAAAAATTCACGTGAAATTTCTCAAAAGTCATGCAAGTATCTCTCTAGCCGAACGTTTAAACGTCGGGGAGAGCTTGCAAACTGTGCAATTTTAGTTGCAATATTTGCAATGAACGAAATAAACAACAACAGGGTACAAAACATGAAACGTACGCTTCTTAGCCTTTTGGCAACAGCGATGATGTCTGCAACGGCACTTGCCGCAGATATTAAACCAGCAATTTTGTTTGATTTGGGTGGTAAATTCGACAAATCTTTTAATGAAGCTGCATTTAACGGTGCAACCAAATTCAAAGAAGAAACAGGCATTGATTTCAGAGAATTCGAAATCACCAATGACGCTCAACGCGAGCAGGCAATTCGCCGCTTTGCGCGTGATGGCAACAATCCAATTGTTATGGCTGGCTTCAACTGGGCTAGCTCCCTTGATAAAGTTTCAAAAGATTACCCTGATGTCGATTTTGCAATTATCGATATGGTAGTCGATCAGCCTAATATTCGCTCAACTGTTTTCAAACAGCATGAAGGTTCTTACCTTGTCGGTATGATGGCAGCTCTCGCATCGAAGACTGGCACAGTTAGCTTCGTTGGTGGCATGGATGTCCCACTCATCCGTAGCTTTGCTTGCGGATATGTCGGCGGTGCAAAGGCTGCAAATGCAGATATCAACGTTATTGAAACAATGACCGGTACAACACCTGAAGCCTGGAACAACCAAACAAAAGGTGCTGAAATCACCAAATCTCAAATTGACCAAGGTTCAGACGTGATATTCCAAGCTGCTGGCGGAACAGGTATTGCGGTTCTTCAAACGGCAGCTGACGCAGGCAAACTAGGTATTGGCGTGGATTCAAACCAAAATGGGATGCATCCCGGTAGCGTTCTAACATCTATGCTAAAACGAGTAGACGTTGCAGTTTACAATGCGTTTATGGACGCGAAAAATGACTCATTTTCATATGGCTTCAACGTCCTTGGACTGGAAAATGACGGCGTCGGATATGCAATGGACGAGAACAATGCATCTCTTGTTTCTGACGAAATGAAGGCAACAATTGAAGCTGCTAAAGCTGATATTATTTCCGGCAAAATAACTGTCCACGACTATATGTCAGACAATAACTGCCCATACTAAGATTTAATCTGGTAAAATAGGCCACTGTCGAACATATTCGATAGTGGCCTTTCTATATCAGAACGCACAGTTTGGCGAATAGTCCTATTAGTAATGAGGCGGTTTTGTGACTGCAGGGCCTGAAATTTGGTCTTCAAGATCCGAGTAATGCTCTGATAAGTCAGCTAATTTATTGGTTAGTTTATCAATTATCTTCCATTGTTTGGCTAGCTGATCAGAAAGTTCTTCAAGCTGCTGCGATTGGTGGGCTACCAACTCTTCTAATGTTACTACTCGATTTTCATCCATAGTTTAACGGGCCTTTTAAAGTGTATTTTGTATCTCTTTATTTTTCCATCTGGACAAAACCCCCTAAACTGTCGAGAGTAAAGAAAAAAATGGGCGCTACATGAGTAACTTTGCAATTGAACTTCAAAAAATTAATAAGAGCTTTGGGCCGGTTCGTGCCAACAAAGATATCGATTTAAAAGTTTCAAAGGGAACAATCCACGGAATTATTGGAGAAAATGGGGCTGGGAAATCAACCCTTATGTCAATTCTCTACGGTTTCTATCACGCAGACAGTGGCAATATTCTTATAGATGGGCAGAAGATATCTATTCGCGATTCAAATGCCGCTATAGCCGCAGGCATTGGCATGGTTCACCAACATTTCATGCTGGTCGAAAATTTCACAATTCTTGAAAATATCATCCTAGGCGCCGAAGGTGGTCAATTGCTCAATTCCGGCATTGCAAATGCTCGCAAGGAACTCAAGCGCTTAAGTGATGAATATGGTTTGGACGTTGATCCCGATGCTATAATTGAAGATGTGTCAATTGGCGTACAACAACGTGTTGAGATTTTAAAAACCCTTTATCGTGGTGCAGAAATCCTCATTCTGGATGAGCCAACAGGCGTTTTAACGCCTGCCGAAGCTGATCAATTATTTGAAATTTTGGAACTTTTGAAGCAACAAGGAAAAACCATCGTCCTCATCACGCATAAGCTGCGCGAGATCATGGCTGTAACAGACGATGTGTCGGTAATGCGGCAAGGTGAGATGGTAGCAACACGCTCAACCAAAGATACAAGTGTTGAAGAACTTGCTGAACTTATGGTCGGCAGACGCGTCCTTCTTCAAGTCGAAAAAAGCCCGGCTAATCCCAAAGATGTTATTCTGAAAGTTGAAAACCTCAATGTGCGGGATGATCGCGGCGTGCCGATGGTTAAAGATGTTTCCTTTGAGGTTCGTGCAGGAGAAATTGTTGGTATTGCGGGTGTTGCCGGCAACGGTCAATCCGAACTTGTGGAGTGTCTTACAGGTATCGAACATGCAGAATCGGGCGGTGTGATACTAAATGGATCACCAATTGGTGTGACGGGTGAAAGCACCCCATCTATGCTGCGTGATCGCGGAATGGCGCACGTACCAGAAGATCGACACCATATGGGATTGGTTCTTCCATTTGAAGAAGCGGAAAACTCCATCCTTGGCATTCATGAAAAACCTGAATTTAATAAAGGTTTGTTTCTGGATACTGATGGCATTCGCAAAAATGCGGATGAGAAAATTGAAAAATACGATATCAGACCGCCAAATAATCGTCTTAAAACGTCTAATTTTTCAGGTGGTAACCAGCAAAAAATCGTCCTGTCCCGCGAGATGGAAACCAATCCTGACGTGCTCATAGTTGGACAACCAACCCGCGGTGTTGATGTGGGTGCTATCGAGTTTATTCATAAGCGGATCATTGAAATGCGTGATGCAGGAAAAGCAATTTTGCTTATCTCTGTTGAGCTTGATGAGATCAGATCTCTGGCCGATAGGGTTTTAGTTATGTTTGACGGAAAAATTGTCGGTGAACGACCGCCAGAAACCGAAGAAGGTGCTTTTGGGCTTCTTATGGCAGGTGTGACAGAAGAAACATCAAATGTTTCAGGGGGGGCTGCACAATGAGCGCACCATATGCGAAATTGCCAAAATGGGTGGATTTTGGCCTGATCCCGCTAATCAATATTATGGTCGCCTTCATGCTATCTGGCCTTGTTGTTCTGCTTGCTGGCGAAAGCCCAGTAAAAGCGGCGGGCCTGTTGCTGCAAGGCGCATTTGGCTACGGCGAGGGTATTGGTTACACACTATTTTACGCAACAAGTTTTGTTTTTACAGGCCTTTCGGTCGCAATTGCAATTCACTGCGGTTTGTTCAATATCGGTAGTGAAGGCCAGGCCTATGTGGGCGGTATAGGTGTCGCACTTGCATGTTTGGCATTTGACTCAATTCTACCTTGGTATCTCGTCTTCCCACTTGCCATCATTGGGTCGGCGATCTTTGGTGCACTGTGGGCCTTCATTCCCGCCTATCTTCAGGCAAAACGTGGCAGCCATATTGTGATCACAACGATCATGTTCAATTTTATTGCTGCGAGTTTGATGATCTATTTACTTGTGGATGTTCTCAAACCCGCAGGCTCAATGGCGCCACAAACACGGGGATTTGAAGAGGGTGGGCAACTACCGCGCCTTGACTGGCTGTTTGACCTATTTGGCGTTAAAACAGGTGCTGCACCCCTTAATGTTTCATTTTTACTCGCACTAGTGGCAGCATTCATTGTCTGGGTCATCGTTTGGCGTACACGGCTAGGTTATGAGATCAGAACAATGGGCTTTAGCCCATCTGCTGCGAAATATGCCGGTATTAACGAAGCCAAAGTTATCATCACAACCATGATGATTTCCGGTGGCCTTGCTGGCATGATGGCCCTTAATCCGATTATGGGTGATCAACATCAGATGCAGCTCGATTTTGTTGCCGGTGCTGGCTTTGTTGGCATTGCGGTTGCTCTTATGGGGCGCAATCATCCCGCAGGCATTATCCCCGCCGCAATCCTGTTTGGCGTTTTGTATCAAGGTGGAGCAGAGATTTCTTTTGAAATGCCGAATATATCGCGAGATATGATTGTCATTATTCAAGGTTTGGTGATTCTGTTTGCAGGTGCACTTGAAAATATATTTAGGCCTTTCTTGAGTACAATATTTGCGAGAATACAAAGTTCTAAACCCAAAAAAGCGATGGAGGCTGGTCAGTAATATGGAATTCTTTGACACAATAATACTCGTTCTCCAATCTACTATTCGCTTGTCTGTACCGCTAATTTTTGCGGCTCTAGCTGGGCTTTATTCAGAGCGCTCTGGTGTTTTTGATATCGGCCTTGAGGGTAAAATGCTCGCAGGTGCTTTTGCAGGTGCATCGGTCGCCAGTGTCTTTGATTCAGCAATTTTAGGACTTATTGGCGCTGTACTTGTGGCTATGGCATTCGCATTAGTGCATGCATATGCTTCAATTACGCAGCGGGGCAATCAAATTATCTCTGGCGTTGCAATCAATTTTGTAGCCGCTGGTGCCACCGTAATCTTAGGACAGGCGTGGTTCCGTCAAGGTGGACGTACACCACCATTGAGCTCTGAAGGCAAATTCCAAGCATTAGAATTGCCATTTGCCGCTCAAGTCGCAGATGTGCCGATCTTAGGGCCCATTTACTCAGAACTTTTATCCGGACATTTTGGATTAACCTACCTTGCATTTGCCCTTGTTCCATTTACCTGGTGGGTCCTTTTCAGAACACGATTTGGCCTTCGTCTGCGTGCCGTTGGTGAAAACCCAGCAGCAGTTGATACTGCAGGTATCTCCGTTATCTGGCTCCGGTACCGAGCTGTTCTTTGTTGTGGTGCGCTATGCGGATTTGCTGGTGCTTATCTATCCATGGCGATCTCAGCTGGCTTTGGAAAAAACATGACAGCGGGTGCTGGATTTATAGCACTTGCGGCATTGATTTTTGCTAAATGGAAACCTGTAAATGTTATGCTTGCCTGCCTTCTGTTCGGTTTCTTAAATGCGATGGAAATCCGCTTGCAAGGAAAAGAACTGCCATTCATTGGTGAAATACCTATCCAATTTATGCAGGCGCTGCCTTATATTCTGACAGTGATCTTGCTTGCTGGCTTTATTGGCAAAGCTATTCCACCAAAAGCTGGGGGCGTTCCATATGTCAAAGAACGCTGATCAAACACATCAGCTTTTTTTGGAAGCAAAAGCTGCCAGCGACAAGTGCCATGCTCCCTATTCAAAATTTCCTGTTGGTGCGGCAATTCTTGCTGAAAATGGAAAAACCTACTCGGGTGCAAATATCGAAGTTGCATCATATCCGGAGGGTTGGTGCGCTGAAACCACCGCAATCGGCCATATGGTCATGGATGGACAGAGTAAAATTATCGAGGTTGCTGTCACGGCTAAGAACATGGATGAATGTACGCCGTGCGGGGGATGCCGACAACGGTTGGCTGAGTTTGGTTCTGCAGACACGAAAGTTCACCTTTGCGATCAAACCGGCGTAACTAAAACTGTTCTTCTTGGTGATTTGTTACCACTTGGATTTGTGTTGGAAAGTTAGATGAAACCTGCTGCTGCTTACATACAATCGAAACTTGGTGACTTAAAACCTGAATATGCCGTTATTTTGGGATCAGGGCTGGGTGCACTAACGGATTCTATTGAAGGTGCAATTTCAATTCCCTTTTCAGAAATCGATGGCTTTCCGCAAAGTGCTGTTTCCGGCCACAAGGGCGAGATTGTGGTGGGTCGCTTGGGGCAAACGCACGTACTTATGCTCTCTGGTCGCGTTCACTATTATGAACATGGTGATGCAGGTGCCATGCGGCCTGTTATAGAGGCCTTTCATGAACTGGGTATAGAAAAGCTTCTACTCACCAATGCAGCTGGGTCCGTACAGCAGGATATGCCACCGGGATCGATCATGCAGATTAGTGATCACATTAATTTTTCTGGAAGTAATCCACTATTTGGCGAACCTAGCGACAAACGGTTTGTGGGCCTTAGCAACGCCTATGATGAAGAGCTCGCCGCACAGTTCCGGTCAGCTGCAAAAAAGGCCGATATAGACATTCATCAAGGTGTCTATATGTGGTTCTCGGGGCCAAGCTTCGAGACACCTGCTGAAATTAAAATGGCTAAGATCATTGGCGCTGATGCTGTGGGTATGTCCACGGTGCCGGAAGTTATTTTGGCACGGTTTTATGGCATGCGTGCAACCGCTGCATCTATTATTACCAATTATGCGGCTGGCATGACAGATGATGAACTTAGTCATCAGGAAACCAAAGATATGGCCCCTGTTGGCGGTGCAAAACTTGTGAAAATTCTGCACGCGATGCTCGCAGAATGAACGTCTAGCAAGATAGAGCATAATATGAGCCTTCTTCCGCAAGAACTTATCAGAAAAAAGCGTGATGGGCTTGCGCTCGACCGTAATGAAATTTCACAATTTGTTCAGGATGTCACCAACGGCAATTTTTCTGATAGTCAGGTTGCGGCCATGACGATGGCGATCTTTTTAAATGGAATGGATCGTGATGAAACAGTGGCACTGACCTCGGCCATGTGTAAATCTGGCGATGTCTTGAACTGGGCACATTTAGATGGCCCTGTCGTGGACAAACATTCAACGGGTGGCGTTGGAGATAACGTATCACTTATGCTTGCGCCTCTTGCGGCTGCATGTGGTCTTTATGTGCCCATGATATCCGGGCGGGGTCTGGGCCACACAGGCGGCACGCTTGATAAACTAGAAGCTATACCCGGATATAATGTGTCGCCCTCTCCTGAGTTGTTTAATAAAGTCGTCAAAGAGGTTGGGTGTGCCATTATTTCGGCGAGTAAAAATCTGACGCCCGCTGATAAGAAAATATACGCAATCAGAGATGTTTCGGCGACGGTGGAATCTATTCCTCTTATTGTCGCTTCGATCTTATCAAAAAAGCTCGCCAGTGGACTTGATGCGTTAATACTTGATGTTAAGTGCGGAAACGGGTCAACAACCTCAGATGTCGATGAAGCAGAGCTTCTTGCGCAAGAGTTGGTTGATGTCGCAAATGGGGCAGGACTTTCTACCAAAGCTGTCATCACAGATATGAACCAACCTCTTGCGAGCGCAATTGGCAATGCAATAGAGATCAATAACGCGATTGAATTCCTGAAAGGGTCAAAACAAGATGTACGCCTTCGCAAAGTGGTTTTGGAAATCACATCTTCAATGCTTGTGGCAGGCGGTTTGGCAACGAATAAAAGTGAAGCTTTGATCGCCACTACCAAGAAATTGGAAGATGGCAGCGCCGCAGACGTATTTGGTAGAATGGTTTATGCTCTTGGCGGACCTTCCAATATCATTGAGAGGACAGATACTGTCCTGCCAGTAGCAAGCGCCATTATACCTATCAAAGCTAAGCAAGATGGCTGGATAAGCAGTTATGAAACCAGAGATTTGGGCATGGCAGTTGTGCGCATGGGCGGCGGACGTTCTAACCCTCAAGATACACTCGATTATGCCGTTGGTCTTTCTGAGCTTTTACCCATTGGCCAGAAAGTCTCAAAGGGTGATCAGATTGCATTGGCACATATCAACGACGACGATGGGAAGGCATTACAATTCGAAAAAGAAATATATACTGCGATCAGAATTGGTGACCAAGAGGTAGATCCTAAAAATCCAATTCTCAGTGAAATTACTGCGTCAGAATAAGTTGCGAATTCTCAACCCGAAAAGATGACAGCTTTGAGATGAAGCTCATGCCGATAAGCGTATCTGACAGTGAGTGATCTTTTAGGATAAATACATCAACATTTCTTACTCGTATGGGGCCAATTTCCATTGCATCCAGCCTTGCAAAAGCGGCAGGGGTCACGCCATTTGCTGTGTTCGCCTTATGACGAAAATCAGCTGATGAAAGACGGAGACCAAACGAACGCGCCGTCGATTCATTGATCGCGACATAGGTTGCACCAGTATCAATTAAACCGACGACAGTTCGCCCATTTGCCTTAAATGATGAAATATAGTGACCAGAACGATCTGCCTTTATCCTCACTTCGCGCTTGCCAGATGTATAATGTGATTGTTTCGATACAGGCGCTACCACAGATTGCGAATTTCGGTCGTCGGTGTGATTGCTCACATCGCCGGGTTGAACACTTAGTAGATCGCTTTTTTCCAGATATTGTGGCAAGAAGGCTAAAGCGAGAGCCAGTATTACAAATGGAAGGATTTTAACCGGCATTTCGACCTCATCAGATATTGATAAGGCAATCATCGCAAATTCGTTCTAAAATCCTGTAAAGGTTTGCACCCAACACCAATCAAAGTATGGTTCTGGTTAATGTTTTCTAAACGCTTTAATGAAGCAAAGCTCGCTTACAAATGACTATTTAAAAATGTACCCAAGTCACCCACGACATGATCGATATATTCTTCGTCTCGATTATAAGCCTCCCAAGGCTCCTTGGTGGTCGAGTTGTACTGTTCATCGATAATCAAAACAGTGTCCATGCCCATTTGCTTTGGAACAAAAAGATTTCGTGGCATATCTTCAAACATCACAGCTTCTTTAGGATCGATATCAAACTTCGACACGAACTGTTCGTAGGGTTTTTGAGCTGGCTTTGGTAGGAAATCTGCCGCCACAATATCAAAGATCCCCTCAAAGCAACCATCAATGCCTAGAGCTTTTGTCGTTCGTTCTGCATGAGGCACATCTCCATTGGTGAAGATAAGCTTTCGACCAGGCAAGGCTTCTATCGCCGTCCGAAGGCCCTCATCTTTCGAAACTGGTGAATAATCAATATCATGCACATCATCTAAAAAATGATGCGGGTCTATCTCGTGATTGATAATCAAACCCTGGAGGGTTGTTCCATGGTCATAATAATATTGCTTTTGTATCTTGCGCGCCTCATCGCGTGGCAGATCCAGAAGCTCCGATACATAAGACGTCATCTTAACATCTATTTGAGCAAAAAGATCACAACGTCGTGGGTAAAGCGTATTATCGAGATCAAAAATCCAAGTGCGAATATGGGATAGGTCTGATTGGGTCATATTTGCTTTATAACGCAATTGCCTGAGTTTGAAACATCAAATTTTGGCCAGAACTTGCCTTCATCAAGTGACTTAGAATTTCATCCATGCTAACGCATCCACTATGGAAACTTGGGTCCTCATCACAATATCAGCGGCATTCTTACAGAATATCCGTTCTACACTGCAAAAACACTTAAAAGACAAGCTCGGTACGAGTGGCGCGACATTTGTTCGATTTGGTTTTGGTATACCGTTCGCCCTCGCATTTTTAGCTCTGTTTACCTATTTTGGCAGCTATCAGCTGCCATCACTGAATGCTGAATTTGCGTTTTGGGTTGTGATCGCAGCCATTGCGCAGATCATAGCTCAAGCACTGTTGGTGCACATGTTTTCGTTTCGAAATTTCGCGGTCGGGAGCGCTTATTCTCGCACAGAACCCATGCAAGCAGCTCTATTTGGTTTAATATTTCTCTCTGAGAAAGTGTCTTTTGCCGTGCTTGGCGCCATTGCAATTAGTGTGTTTGGGGTGATGCTCATTTCTGTAGCAAGAACTGAAATCACCCCACGATCTTTGGTGATATCCATCTTTTCAAAAACATCACTTATTGGCCTTTCATCCGGCACGATATTCGGTGTTGCAGCTGTTGCCTATAGGGCTGCTTCTCTATCGTTAGCTCCATCATTGGATGAACCGAATTTCATTATCCAAGCTGCCGTCACTTTGTCGGTGGCAATTATTTTGCAATCAGTCATCATGATTACGTGGATCTACTTCAAAGATCGCGAGCAATTGCCCAAAATAAGAGCCGCATGGAAGATCTCTCTTATTGTTGGTTTTGTTGGAGCTAGTGCATCATTTGGGTGGTTCATGGCAATGACGCTACAACAGGCGGCAGTAGTGAAAGCACTTGCTCAAATCGAAATGATTTTCGCATTCATCTCATCAGCTTTCATTTTTAAAGAAAAAATAAATCGGTATGAAATTGCAGGATGCGCACTCATTGTATGCGGCATCCTTGCTTTGATTTTTGGAAGCTAAACGACTGACTATTTAACGATAAGTGTACCAGCGCCATGTTCGGTAAAAATCTCTAACAATACGGCGTGAGGCACCTTACCATTGACAATCACGACACCTTCAACGCCTTCTTCAATCGCATGAATGCAGGTTTCTACTTTGGGGATCATGCCACCAGAAATCGTACCGTCAGCAATCATTGAGCGTGCTTGATTAACAGATAATTCTTTGATGACTTTGCCATCTTTATCCATTACGCCTTCAACATCCGTTAAAAATAACAGACGCTTTGCTCCCAGTGCTCCAGCAATACCGCCAGCGAATGTATCGGCATTGATATTGTAAGTCTGCCCCTTACGATCAGGCGCAACAGGCGCGATAACAGGAATAGTTGCAGAAGTTGCCAAAATATCGATCATTGTCCGGTCAACTTCATCAATCTCGCCGACAAATCCAAGATCAAGAATTTTCTCAATGTTTGAATCTGGATCAATTATTCGTTTTTCAGCTTTGCGGGCATAAACAAGATTTGCATCCTTACCACAAAGACCAATTGCACGTTCGCCTTCAGCATTAATCATTGCAACGATCTGCTTATTAATAGAACCAGCAAGAACCATCTCAACGATTTCGACAGTCGCTTGGTCTGTGACCCTCAAACCACCCTCAAAACGCGATTCTATGCCTAACTTCTTAAGCATTGCGCCTATTTGTGGACCGCCCCCGTGAATGACCACAGGATTAACACCGGACTGTTTGAGAAGTGCAATATCGCGGGCAAAAGCCTGTGCTAAGGAATTGTCGCCCATAGCATTCCCGCCATATTTCACAACAACAGACTTGCCTTCATAACGCTGCATATAAGGCAGAGCTTCAGATAAAAAGCGGGCCTTATTTTCACTGATGCTTGTGTCTGTCATCGACGTGGGTTCCTATTAATTAAAATACGTAAAGCAAAGCTAACACCGGGATATTCACGCATCAATATATGGAAATATCGGATTGTTCAATTATTTTACACAAGGCGTAAGATTACTCAGACGTTGCTTTGATAATTGCTCGGCGCAGTTCATCAAGACCCTCACCTTTTTCAGACGATGTCGCAATAATCTCAGGATATGCAGCTGGGTGTTTGGCAATTTGTGCCAGCGTTTCAATCTTCAGTTTTTCCAACTGGGTAACTTTGATTTTATCACCTTTTGTTAAAACAAGCTGATACGAGACAGCGGCCTTATCAAGAAGCTGCAGCACTTCCTCATCATTTTTCTTAATACCATGTCGTGAATCAATAAGCACATAAACGCGCTTTAATGTTGAACGTCCACGAAGATAGTCAAAAACAAGTGCCGTCCAGCGATCGACAACTGACTTAGGCGCTTTTGCATACCCATAACCGGGCATATCTACCAACGCTAATGGTGGAAGGTCTTCTTGTGTACCTTCATAACCTGAAGGTACAAAATAGTTAAGTTCTTGAGTGCGGCCAGGCGTATTAGATGTACGGGCCAAGCCTTTCACATTTACAAGCGCATTTATCAGCGATGATTTACCGACATTTGAACGACCTGCGAAAGCAATCTCAGCCGGACCTGCTGCTGGCAAAAACTTCATAGATGGAACTGAGAGTACAAACTCCCAAACCCGATCAAATGGAAATAGTTTCGCCATATTAAATCACTACTTGCCCCAACTGCCTACTTAGGCAGCTGGATCCTTTTTGCGGCTGAATAAGCTTTTTAGATTATCCCAAAGCTCGATCTTAACACCTTGACGTTTCATGATAACGCCTTGTTGGATAATCGAGAGAGAGTTGTTCCATGCCCAGTAAATTACAAGACCTGCAGGGAATGTTGCCAGCATGAATGTAAAGACAATCGGCATCCATGTGAAAATCATCGCTTGCGTAGGATCCGGCGGTGTTGGGTTCATACGCATTTGCAAGAACATTGTGATACCCATGATAAGTGGCCACACACCGATCGCGAGAATAAAACCTATAACCGGAATAGCTGTTGGATCAAATGGCAGCAGACCAAATAGATTGAAAACTGTTGTTGGGTCCGGGGCTGACAAATCCTGAATCCAACCAAAGAATGGCGCATGACGCATTTCAATGGAAACATAAAGAACTTTATAGAGCGCAAAGAACACAGGAATTTGCAGTAGAACAGGCCAACATCCTGCAACCGGATTAACTTTCTCGGTCTTATAAAGCTGCATCATTGCTTGCTGAAGTGCTTGACGATCGTCGCCATGCTTCTTCTTCAACTCTTCCATCTGTGGCTGAACTTTCTTCATATTCGCCATAGATTTGTAAGACTTGTTAGCCAATGGGAAGAAGATCGCTTTCACCACGACAGTTGTTACCAAAATCGAAATACCAAAATTGCCAAATAGTTCGAAGAAGAAGTGCAATGCATGGAACATTGGTTTTGTAATAAAGTAGAACCAACCCCAATCGATCATTAGATCAAATTGGTCAATGTTTTGCTCGTCCTGATACTTATTGATTTCTGGAACTGTTTTGGCACCAGCAAAGATATGTGTTTTAACACTTGCTGAATTATCAGACGCAATCACAATTGCATCAGAAAGATAATCCGTCTGATAGCTTGGCGTGCCGTTGGCAAAATAACCAAAACGTGGCTGGAACGCGCGACCTTGTTCTGGAACAAGCGCAGCAGCCCAATATTTATCGGTTATACCAAGCCAACCTGTTGCCGTCTTGGCAGGGCTGATAATGCCGTCATCTTCAACATCACCATAATCAATTTCTTGCAGGCCTTCTTCACCTAGGAAACCAAGCAAACCTTCGTGCAAAATATAGATACCAGTGGTTTGCGGTTTATAAAGACGCTTCACACGGCCATAAGGAGAAATGGAGACTTGAGCGCCGGAGGCGTTTGTAATCGTGTCTTCAACTGTGAAAAGATACTTATCATCGACGCTGATCGTGCGATCAAAAATAAGGCCTGCGCCGTTATCATAACTCAATACGATCGGTGTAGTAGGCGTTAGATCTTTGCCAGACTTAACCGTCCACTCAGTTTCTGAGTTTGGCACAACACCTGAATTCTTTGGCGCAATATATCCGACTTCACTAAAATATCCGTTTTGGGACTCCGCCGGCGAAAATAGAACGACGTTCGGGCTGTTCTTATCAAGCTCTTCTCTATAATTTTTCAATATCAGATCATCAAAACGGGCACCCTTGAGATTAAGCGAGCCGGAAAGTGACGGTGTCTCAATAATAATGCGTTTATTTGTTGAAAGCGCATCCTGGCGGGATATTTTTTCGGATGCCGGAACGGATTGGTCACCCGGCAACTCAGTGGCAGCACCCGCGGTTGCTTGTGGCAAACTTGGATCGGTGGCAGTTGCTGTGCCATTTAGCTCCGCCGTCGCAGCTTCTTGCTCTTGTTGAGCAAGTGCTATTTGCCGCTCCTCTTCAAGCTTCGGATTGACATAAATAACCTGCCATCCAATTAGGATTAAAATCGAAAGGCCAATGGCGATAAAATAATTTCGATTGTTTTCCATTATAAATCCCTAACTCGCAATCTGTGCACTTTAGTTTGCTTTGCCGTGTTTTCGGCGTTGACCAGAGGTCGACTTATTATTGAAGCGCTGTTCTAGAGCATAGATAATGTCATTGAAGGGTGCATCCAATAGGTCTTTATGCCCCACAAGCACATAATCGTGCCCAGCCTGCATATATTTGTATGCGCAAAGCCGAACTGCTTCTTTCAAACGTCTGCGAATTCTGTTGCGTTTTACAGCATTTCCCTGACGTTTTGTAACGGTAAATCCAACGCGGGGGGTGTCCGCGTTGTTATCTTTTTTTAAAACTTCTAATAGAAAATATTTGCCACGTCGTTTTACTCCATTGCGCACAGCAAGGAACTCAACTCGTTTTTTTAGTCGACCAATATCTTTTGCGAGAAATTCTTGATCCATGTCTAGCCCTATTAAAGAGGCCTTAATAGCAGGATATCAAATCTTAAGCTGATAAACGCTTACGACCGTGCGAACGGCGAGCTGCTAGGACTTTACGTCCGCCTTTTGTTGCTAAACGGGAACGAAACCCGTGACGACGCTTGCGGACAAGCTTAGATGGTTGGTAAGTACGCTTAGTCATTTATTTAATTACCGCGGTGTGCGGCCCTTCTTAAGTTCTGTAATTTTATACAGGAGCGTTGTGAATGTCTAAGACCTGACGATTTTTATCGCCTAAACCTCGACGTGCGGCTTATAGCCATCAAATCCCTATAATGTCAACAAAAGTGCCGCTTTAAAGCTCGATTAGATGCTAATCAATCTTATAGGCTAAATTTACCCATGTTCTACCGTGGATTTGATAAAATATTAAATTGTCTGTTTTACCTATATTAATACACCTCACCAAAGCGTGAGTTGATCGTCAATATTGCTCACATATAGTTTGTCAAACGCGATTAAACGTCATTGGTAAGTGAACGCGGCAACATGTATCTCCTTGATCAACTACTCGGGATTATGCCTCGAGCATAGAAATGGCACGGAGATATGAAATGGAAATCAATTCAGTAATGGAAAATGCAGATCAGCATATAAAGAGTGAAAATTCTGAAAAGAAAAACACCTCAACACTTAAACGCTTTCTACCGCTTTTGGTTATAATTGCTGGTCTTGGTGCTGGTTATGCTGCTGGGTTACACGAATATCTCACCTTAGCTGCGCTTGCAGAGCAACGAGAAACATTGATCGGTTTTGTAAATGAAAATCTCATTCTAGCATCAGCGATCTACTTCCTTTTATATATAGCAGCTGTGGCATTTTCATTTCCTGCGGCTTCAATCCTGACTATATTCGGCGGCTTTCTATTCGGGTGGTTCCTTGGCGGCGTATTAACAGCTGTTGCGGCAACAATAGGAGCAACAATCTTATTTAAGGCATCACAGACCGCTTTTGGCGATTTCTTGCGTGATCGTGCTGGCCCATTTGCTGCTAAGCTTTCAGAAGGCTTTCAAAAGGATGCTTTCAGCTACTTACTGATCCTGCGCCTCGCTCCTGTGTTCCCATTCTTTGTAATGAATATTGTTCCGGCGTTGTTCAAAATTCCAACCAAAACATATGTCGCGGCGACGATATTGGGTATTTTGCCTGGAACATTTGCATATACATATCTTGGTCAAGGTGTTGATAGTGTGCTTCTATCAGCTTCCCAATCAGGCAGAGAAGCCTCAGTTTCCGATCTGGTAACACCGGAAATTACCATAGCTTTTGCAGCGCTTGCCATCGTCGCCACAATACCTTCTGTCATTCGTAGATTTCGCAATAAATAAGATCTAACGCCGAAACTGGTGCCAAGATAAAATTAAATATTCTAATAGGGGGAATATTCATGTCTAAAATTCTTAATCCGGACATCTGCGTCATAGGTGGAGGTTCAGGCGGACTCACTGTCGCAGCAACCGCAGCGGCCTTTGGTGTCGATGTCGTCCTTCTTGAAAAAGGGAAAATGGGCGGTGATTGCCTAAACTACGGGTGCGTTCCATCCAAAGCCATCATCGCAGCAGGTAAACATGCCCGATCCATTATAGATGGCAAGAAATTTGGTGTCTTTGCTGACGATCCGAAAGTCGACTTTGAAAAAGTGAATGCGCATATCAAAGACGTGATAGCTGGCATTGCACCACACGATTCACCTGAACGCTTCCGCTCATTGGGCGTGAATGTAATCGAGGGTGAAGGTATCTTCATCGATGCCGATACAGTTCAAGTGGGTGACACTAAAATCAAAGCGCGGCGTTTTGTTATCTCAACAGGCTCATCAGCTTTCGTACCACCAATTCCTGGCATCCAAGATGTAGATTACCTGACAAATGAGAGCCTTTTTGAACAAACAGTTCGTCCTGAGCATCTCATTGTCATTGGCGGCGGCCCGATTGGCATGGAAATGGCGCAAGCACACCATCGTTTGGGTTCCAAAGTCACAGTTATAGAAGGTTTTAAAGCTCTTGGTAAAGATGACCCTGAAATGGCTGAGGTTGTTCTAAAACGTATTCGTGAAGAAGGTGTCGAGATTTTTGAGGGAACCAAAGTTGTTGGTCTTAAGAAGATTAAGTCTGGGATTTCGGTAAAAGTTGAAACTACCAATGGAGAGAGTGAAATCAAAGGTTCACACCTTCTCGTAGCAACCGGTCGCGCCGCGAACGTGCATGGTCTTGGTTTGGACGAAGCCGGTATTAAATTTGATCGCAGCGGAATTGAGGTCGCAAAAAACATGCGTACATCCAATAAACGCGTATATGCGATTGGTGATGTGGCAGGCGGTTTTCAGTTTACCCATGTCGCTGGCTATCATGCTGGACTTGTTATTCAAGAAATTCTGTTTCGCATTCCTGCAAAGGAAAATCGCAACATCATTCCGTGGGCAACATTTACGGAACCGGAACTTTCAAATGTTGGCCTTACCGAAGCACAAGCTCGTGAAAAACATGGCGATAACATTACTGTGCTTCGCTGGGAATATGCGGAGAATGATAGAGCACGTGCCGAACGAAAAACAGAGGGCCTGATTAAAATTATCGCTGATAAAAAAGGCCGTTTAATTGGTATCTCTATTGCTGGTGCAGGTGCAGGCGAGATGATCAACATGTGGGCGCTTGCTGTTACCAATAAAATGAAGCTTAGCCACGTACGCGGCTATATCCCGCCATATCCAACAATGTCGGAAATTGGCAAACGCGCTGTTGTTTCGCATTATGGACCAATCACCAGTAAGCCTCTCGTTAGATGGCTCATTGGATTTTTGCGGAAATTCGGTTGATAATGGGTGTAATTCTCTAACTTTTGGCGTAGATATTTCAAATGTCACATGAAAATTTAGAACTTAATAAAATTGAGCCTGCGAACGAATTTATGACGAAACCTATTCGTGGGCTCCAAACTAAATTGATTATCCTGACAATCATCTTTGTGATGATTGCTGAAGTTTTGGCTTTTGTTCCATCCGTAGCAAATACCCGATTGCGCTGGCTTAATGGTGTATTGGATACAGCCGCAGCGGCCAGTGTTGTTGTTGATGGCCAAGAATATATGCCTTTACCGGAAAAAATTCAGACCGAGGCTCTTATGGCCACTGGTACGAAGCGTATTGTTCTACGCAAAGATGGAGCATCTCGTATTGTCGCTTCCGTCGATATGCCACCGGAAATTTCGAACCATTACAATTTAAGCGAAACGAGTCCTGTTCAGGCGATCGTTGATGCTTTTGATACGCTTATCTTTGGTGGTGACCGAGTTATCCGTGTGACGGACCAAGTCGCTGATAATCGTGATATGCAGATAGAGTTGGTATTAAATGACACCCAGCTTCGCAATTCCATGTTAATTTATAGTCGAAATGTTCTGTTTATCTCGCTGGTCATTGCAGCAATAACAGCTGGCTTGCTGTTTTTCAGCCTTAACAGATTGATGATCCAACCTATTCGGCGCCTGACGCAGAGTATGCAACAGTTTTCTGAACAGCCAGAAGATGCAACTCGTATTATTAAACCCGACAATGGAGATGATGAATTGTGGCTTGCCGAACAACACCTATCTGCAATGCAAACGCAATTACATAGCACGTTGCGGCAACAAAGACGCTTGGCAGATCTTGGTTTGGCTGTATCAAAGATCAATCATGATATGCGCAACATTCTAACGTCTGCTCAGCTCATCTCTGACCGTTTAGCCCTTGTTGATGACCCGATGGTCAAGCGCTTCGCACCCAAACTATTGAACTCAATTGATCGCGCTGTCAGCTACTCCAGCCATGTGATGAGCTATGGTCAAGCACAAGAGCCTAAACCAAAGCGACGTCTGGTGCAGCTACATGTCATTGCCGATGAACTTGGCGATGCGCTTGCTGGCGATATACAAGACGATGATATTGAATATGTGAACGAAGTTCCAGCAAACCTTGAGATAGAAGCCGATCATGAACAAATTTTTCGTGTGATCCATAATCTATCACGCAATGCCGTACAAGCCCTGAAGGCTGATGATGAAGCAGCGGTCGTGAAACGAGTTTGTGTTGGTGCTGTTTCAGAGGATCATGCTGTACGCATCTTTGTTGATGATACAGGACCTGGCATGCCGGCAAAGGCCAAAGAACATCTCTTCAAACCATTCAGAGGTTCAGCCCGTGCAGGCGGCACAGGTCTAGGCCTAGCGATTGCCAAAGAACTCATAGAAGCTCACGGTGGCACGATAACACTTACAGATAAAAGTAGCACTGGAACGCGCTTTGAAATCGTGATCCCAATGCAGGCATAAAAATAAGTCAAACGAAGGTATTTGGAACAATTTTCCAAAAACAATCATTCTTTTTCAAATTGAAGCTTGCAAATAAGATAATCAGGCATTAGGAGAAGCGCTTAGACGTTTACTATCGTCGAATACGCACCCGTAGCTCAGCTGGATAGAGTACTTGACTACGAATCAAGGGGTCGGGAGTTCGAATCTTCCCGGGTGCGCCACTAATTTTACCTATTTTTTGGCTACTCTACCATTAACTTGTTGTTTTTGCTATATATTGGTAACCTTTCACAAGGCACGGAACTCTGTTCCTAGCCTAAGTTCTAAACTTTCTTCTATACATTTTTCTAAACAAATGGAGCGTGTTTAGAAATGAAGCTGACGAAGAAAGGATCACGATATTATCTTGTTAAGCGCGTTCCTGATCGCTTTGCATCCATTGAACCGCGCAAACAAGTCTGGATTTCTCTCAGGACCGATAGCAAACGCGAAGCCGAAAGACGGGCCGTTGAGGCTCTCAGTGATCTGGAAAATCAATGGATCGCTAAGCTAAATGGTACATATGGAAATACTGAACGCTATCATAATCTAATTGAAATTTCTGAGGCACGTGGTTTACCTTACCTGCCGGTAGTGTCGCAAAGTTTTATTGGTGTAGAATAATTTTCTATATTGCTGAATACGGACGATGATAAAGAGACTGATTTTAGACGTTTTGATGGAATTTGAACGATTTACTATCCTTTTGACGGATGCGAAGTGCAAATTTTGGAATAATATTCTCCATTTTTACATCAATAAAAAACTTTGCGACAGTACCTTCTTTTTTGGCCAGCCTTTCTTTCGAGTTGGTTTCGAGTCATATGTCGAAACATTAAAACCTAACTGTTGCACAACTTGATAACCTATGTGTTGTACAACACTAACACCTAAATTTCGCTCGACACTTAAACCTAAACGTTGTACAACACATAAACCTAAGTGTTGACCGGAAATGAAAACCCAATGGCAAGTACAGCAGAAAAATTAGCGACCTCGTTAGAGGAACTCGAAACCCTTCAATCGAAGGGGGCCGTTGCTATTCGTTCAAGCGAGCTATCGCGTACACATCGTGAGCGCTTGATGAAATCGGGGTTTCTAAAAGAAGTCATGAGGGGATGGTATATCCCGTCACGACCTGACGAGATCGCCGGCGAAAGCACCGCTTGGTACACATCATTTTGGGGTTTTTGTGCGCAATATTTGTCGGACCGGTTTGGCGAAGAGTGGTCGCTTTCACCCGAGCAATCACTTGCTCTGCATGCTGGCGATACGACAGTTCCGCCGCAATTACTGGTACGAGCGACCAAGGGAGGTAATTCAAAAACTGATCTGCCTCACAACACGTCACTGTTTGAAACACGTGCAACAATTGCCTCAGGCGAGGCGTTGCAAATCACCGACGGGTTGAGACTGTTCTCATCTGAGGATGCATTGATCCTCGTCCCCGAAGCCTTCTTTCACAATCATCCGACAGAGGCACGCACAGTCCTTGCGATCATGCCGGATGCATCGCGCCTGCTTGGCAAATTGCTGGATGGTGGTCACACGCGCGCCGCAGGCCGCTTGGCAGGAGCGTTCCGCAGCATTGGCTCAGATAAAATCGCGAATGAGATTTTGTCCGCCATGAAAGCCGCCTCCCATGATGTTCGCGAGAGCAATCCTTTTGAGCAGTCGATTGTGGTGGCCAATGCGGGCCGGATAACTTCTCCTCATGTGCATCGCATTCGGTTGAAGTGGGAGACCATGCGCGGTGATGTGATCGAGTTGTTTCCAAAGGCTCAACCTATTGCCAATAATATAGACGCGTATCTCAAACAGATCGACGATATCTATGTGACTGATGCCTATCATTCACTTTCCATCGAGGGCTATCGCGTGTCGCGTGAGCTGATCGAGAAGGTCCGCTCTGGCAACTGGGATCCAAAGGACAATGAGGAAGATCGAGCCTTAAAAGATGCACTTGCAGCGCGCGGATATTGGGAAGCGTTTCAGCGGGTCAAGGAAAGCGTTCGGACAGTTCTAGAAGGTGCAGACACCGGCGAAGTCATCGAACAGGATCTAAGCGACTGGTATCGCAATCTGTTCGCGCCATCGGTAACGGCCGGTATATTGAAGGCATCGCAGCTGGCAGGCTATCGATCGTCACCGGTTTTCATCCGGCAGTCTCAACATGTGCCGATGAGCGTGGAGGCGGTTCGCGATTGCATGCCGGTCTTTTTTGAGCTCCTAAAGGAAGAGACAAACCCGGCCGTCCGGATTGTGCTCGGGCATTTCATTTTTGTCTTCATCCATCCCTTTCTTGATGGGAACGGGCGCATCGCGCGGTTCTTGATGAATGTCATGATGGCCGCCGCTGGACAGCCTTGGACTGTGATCCGCATTGAACAACGAGACGCCTATATGCGCGCGCTGGAGTCGGCGAGCGTGCAAGGCGATATTCGACCTTTTGCAGCATTTTTAGATGAAACAAGGGCGGCGCAATGGGTACTGTCGCAAAGTTTTGTTAGTGTAGAATAATTTATTAAATGATTTTCAAAATTCAATTCTATCAAGGCCATTTATTAGCATTTCCGTGAAATATCTATCGATTCATGCACTTTTGTCGGTAGTGTCGCAAAGTTTGTAGCAGGATAAATTTATCCCATTTGCAGATACAATTATCCTGCGAGCGCTGCAAATTGTTGGAATGCGGATTGGGTGGTTTTTCCGAATTGACGCTTACGGATCATGTGTGCAACTTCGATACCTTGTAACGTTGCCGACGCCGAATGGAACGATTTGAAACTCATCATAGGGCGTGACCTTGCCCCGAACTTCCCTCCAGTGATTTGGAGAATTCATCGGTTTATTTATGACCTTATGCGGCCTGTTTTTGCAATGCCATTTTCATGGCAAATTCGTTGGGCATAATATTACCCAATGATGAGTGAGGTCTGTTTTGGTTATAGTCATCCTTCCATTCTGTGATTTTAACTTTGGCTTCTGATAATGTTGAGAATAGTGTTTGGTTTGCCACGTTGTTGGATCAATTTAATTAACTCTCGTGCGGTTCGCATACCGGATAATGATGTGTCTGCGACCAGAGCCAAGCATTCACGACTAAAATCATCTATGACAGCAAGAATACGAAACTTGCGGCCATCTTGCACAAAATCCAAACTCCAGCGTTCGTTCACACGGCTCGGTAAAAGCATAGGCTTTCTCGTGCCTAATGCTCGCTTCCGACCGCCACGTTTACGTACATGCAGCTTCTCCTCGCGGTATAACCTCATAATTTTCTTATGATTGACCTGCCAACCCTGCCTCCGCAGCATTACATGAATGCGCCTGTAACCAAAACGGCGGCGCACAGCAGCCATATTCTTCATAGCTTCACGCAAATCCACATCATCAGGCCGAGTGCTTTTGTATCGCACACTTGATCGATCAACTTGCAGAACATCACACGCCCGCCGCTCACTCACTCCATGTTGTGATTGAAGATGAGCAACAGCATCTCGCTTGGCTGCGGGCGTTACCACTTTTTTGAATTCACATCACGAAGCATTGCATTATCCAACATCTGTTCGGCCAACAACTTTTTGAGCTTGTTATTCTCATCTTCCAATGCTTTGAGCTTTTTAGCATCTGAAACGTCCATGCCGCCGTACTTCGACTTGTATTTATAAAAACTAGCAGAGCTAATCCCATATTTACGACAGACCTCTGATGTTGGAATGCCATTCTCCTGCTCTTTGATCATTGAAATGATTTGCTCGTCGCTAAATCTACGCTTCACTCTTTGCCTCCAATTATTGGGACAAATTCTACTCAAATCTGGAGGAGTTTATAGGGGGCAGGTCAGGCGTGTTAATTTTTTGATAAACCTATGGTCTTGTTCCATTATATTGTTGAGATATTTCACCTGTAATATCTTGATCAACTTATTTTCTTTCGTGAATTTCAACATTACGTTGGTCCATAATAACCCGGCCAAATTGGCTCCACTTTTGTCGATAACCACTTTGTCCGGCACATCGTTTGTATCAATGGCCTGTTTGAAAAAACGTCGAGCTGTTTTGGCATCGCATTGCTCTGCCAACATGAAGTCTAGGGTTTTGCCATGCTTATCGACAGCACGATAATAATAGACCCACTGGTACTGTCGCAAAGTTTTTTATTGATGTAAAATGTAGAAAACTATTCCAAGATTTGCACTTTTCAACCGACAAAAAGATAGTAAACCCGTTCAAATTCCATCGAAACTTCTGAAATCATTGTCTGCGTTCAGCACGGTAGAAAATCATTCTACACCAATCAAACTTTGCGACAGAACCAGGTCGCTCACATGATCAGAAAGTGTCAATTTGGAACCAATGGTCAATCCGCATTTCAGCAATTCGCATCACTCGCTGCATAATCGTGTCCACAAATAGGACTGATTTAACTCGCAACAAACTTTGCGACACTACCTTTTCAAACAGGTCATCATGACTAACGGCGTGCCAAACAAAGTGGTTATCGACAAAGCGGTGCCAATTTGGCGAGATTGCTATGGACCAATGTAATGTTGAAATTCACGAACAGAAGTAAGTTGATCAAGATAATGCAAGTGAAATATCTGAACAACATTATGGAACAGGACCATCGTTTCATCAAGAAACTGACACGCACCATGATGGGCTTCAAATCGTTCCGCTCGGCTTCAGCAACATTGCAGGGTATCGAAGTTGCACACATGATCCGGAAACATCAGTTCGGGAATACCAACCAATCAGCATTCCAACAATTTGCTGCATTCGCAGAATAATTGCGTCTACAGATAGGGCTAACTTAACCTGCAACAAAGTTTGCGACAGAGCCCTGGTAGCACACAGATTGCTGTAACGGCGCAAAACTTCCGTGTTGCCGCGTAGCAGTAGATCCGGTCATTCCTGCAGGACGCATAATGGGTCAGGTGTTGAATCCATAGGTATCGGACAAACGGTGACTTCGCTGTGGGTGCGGCTATGACGGTTGTGGCGCGCATACTTGCCAATTTGCATCGGTTATATCCCGTGCCGAATGCGCCACCTATGGCTGAAGACGTATGACAACAACGCCAGGAGTTGAGGGCCGTTTGGAGAGGGATAGATGGAACCTTTTTCCGACGAGCTGAAGCGTCCAATTCCTATGGTCTTGATCAGACAAGATATGTCCCTTGGCACGCAAAACAGTGTTGTCTTGGGCCAGTTTGCGCGCGAATTCCTGCGGATTGACAGCAGTTCGCATGTCAAGGTTCTGCGCGGTGAGGTGAGAGTGGTGATCCCCACCATGCACGTAATCCCTGAAGTGGCAGTCAGCCATAATAAGTGCTGGGGCGACACGCGCCTCGGCGCATCGGAAAACAGACGCGTCAGGGGCATGGGCCCGGATCAATCCTTTTGCGGCATCAACATCACCGGATGTAACTAGATCGGTTTTGTTTAGAACAACAATATCGGCGGCCACCAGCTGTAGGATGACCGTATCAGAAAGATACTCGTTCGCCAGTAGCTCAGGTAGGGTTTCGACATCCACAAGCACAACGACACTCTGCACATTGACTTCACTGATTAAATTGATATTTGCGGCAATCGCACCTGGCAATGCGACGCCGGAGGCCTCAAGTAGCAGGTGGTCCAAAGGTGTTTCAAGCTCGCTCAGTCGGCGGATCGCTCCCAGGAGATCGTCACCAAATGAACAGCATGCACACCCCCCGGAAAGCGAGACAATATCGTCATCTTCGGCCTCAATCAGATCGGCGTCAATCGGCAGATCGCCGAACTCATTGACCAGAATCCCCAACCGCTGCCCGTTGGCATTGCGTAGCAAATGGTTGATCAGCGTTGTCTTTCCGGCGCCCAGATACCCGCCAAGGATGGTCAGCGGCAGGGTCATTGAGGATTGGCCGGAAAAACCCGCCCTCCCAGAACTGTTCCCCAGATGCTCAGGTCGTTTAGTCTCTCAGCACCCACGGCGAATGGATCATCGTCCAGAACGGCAAAATCCGCGCGTTTGCCCACCTCGATTGAGCCGATTTCAACGTCCAGCTTCAGCGTATAAGCCGCGCCCACTGTGACCGCATGAAGCGCTTGCCCCAGTGTGATTTTTTCTGTCTCGCCCAAGACCCGGCCCGATGACGTCAGTCGTTGCGTGGCGCACCAAGCGGTGAATAGCGGCCCCAAGGGGGTGATCGGCGCGTCGGAATGGATGGCCATTGGCACACCCTCGCGCAAAGCTGTGGCGCAGGCGTTCATGCGTTCGGCCCGCTCGGGGCCGACGGTTTGCGCGTAATGCGTGTCCCCCCAATAGTAGTGGTGATTAGCAAAGTGGTTCACACATAGACCCAGCTTTTTCATCCGTCTGAATTGCGCGGTGTCGGCAAGCTGACAGTGCTGCAGGGTAAAGCGGTGATCCGAAGAGGGCACGCGGCGCAGCACCTTTTCCATCGTGTCGAGCACGAGCTCGGTTGCTTGGTCGCCATTGGTGTGCAGGTGCACATGAATGTTCTTAGCCAGAGCAGTTTCGAGGATGTATTCTAGGTGTTCGATCGAGATGTACCACAATCCGTTTGGGGCCCCATTGAAGTAACCGGGTGCGCGAATACGGGCTGTAAAGCCTTGGATCGAGCCGTCGACGGTTACCTTGATTCCGCCGAGACGCAGCTTATCGGTGGTGCGTTTGGCGAGGGATTGGACATGTTCGATCAAACGCTCCGGGTTGACGCCAAGGTGGAACCGGTAGGGCACGATACGCGCTGGGAAAGCCGGATCATCAGTGACCCGCTGCATTATGTCCACTGTCTCGTCGGGAAGTAGGGCGGCAAGATCGGTGGCAGTGGTTACGCCCGCCCGAATGCAGAGTTGTGCGAACCGCCACATGCCTGGCTCGTCACAGGCGAGTATTTCGCGAGCAAGACCGACATGCGATGAGGCGAGCCCCATGATTTCAGGGCTTCTCAACTCGCCGGTGGGCAATCCGTCGTCTCCTAGGGGTATGCCGCCATGCTCCAGCCCTTCACGCAAGAGCCCGGCCAATTCCAGTGCTTTAGTGTTGACATTCATGCTATGACCCGAGGCGTGTAAGATCCCGATCGGTCGGGTTGACGAGATTGCGTCCAACTGATGACGGCTGATGCGCTCGTTGCCGAAATAGATCGGGTCAAGCCCCCAGGCCGTCAAAGGTTCGTTTGCGGATGTAAGGGGCAGCTCGGCGAGCGCCAGCTTGTCCAAGCCCGTCTGAATGGTTTTGCAACCAGCCTGGACCGTGCCGCTAGGATCCATTCGGTCAAAATACCCAAGATAGGTATGGGACCAAAGGGTGCCTTCCATCAGATGGCAATGTGCTTCGACAAGTCCAGGCATCAAGACCTTTTCCGCAAAACGCTCATCAAGCTTAAAATCCCCCCAACCCGAGACCTCTGCCAGGTTGCCAACACCTAGGATTCGACCATCGCGCACAGCGACATGGGTCGCTTCGGGGCGCTGTGGATTCATGGTCAGTATCTTCGCGGCATTATATATTGTGATCATTGGCGCCTATGTCCTGAGCAATGCATTTGCGTTTGTACTGCCTAAGCATAGCGGTTGATCAAAACCCATAAAAATACTATAATCTATGGGTTAAACTCCAAAAAAAAGAGGAATAATCGATGCTACCACTGACGCTCAAGCAGCTGCGATATGTTGAAGCGGCGGGCCGTACACGCTCAATTTCTGCCGCGGCAGAAGATCAGAATATCTCGGAAAGTTCGATTGCCAGTGCTATTGGAGCCCTGGAGGCGAGCCTGGGATTTGACCTATTTTCGAGGGTGCCATCTAAGGGGATCAACCCCTCGCCAGCCGGGTGGGATTGTTTAAAACTCATCTCGAAGATACTTCGCGAGTTTGACGAGTTTCAAACTGAGCTTTTGGCCATAGGTGGCAACCTGGTCGGAACTGTCAGACTGGCTTGTTTTGCCAGCGCGACAAGCGGATTTCTCCCCGCCGCCATCGAGAGTTTTCAGCAGGAATACCCCGGCGTTACCTTTAAATTGGTTGAGGGGTCAATGGACGCGGTTATTGATCACATCGACAGTGGGCTGGCCGATATCGCCTTTAGTTACGAAGAGGTGACAACAGAAGCACATCAGTTTAACTCATTGGTTTCATTGCCGCATTACGCCCTACTGCCCTCCAGGGATCCGCTGTCGCAGAAACGGGGGGTAAGCCTAAAAGACCTAAGCACCCGACCGATGGTGAACCTGGAACTTGAACGGACAAAGACTTATTATGTTAACCTGCTCAAGGATGCAGGGCTTAAAGTCATCGTGGCGCATCACACGCGCTCGGCAGAGATGGTCCGCACACTTGTTGCCTCGGGGATTGGCTTTTCAATTCTTAACGCACGGGCCGGAAACCTGTCACATGCCGATGGCGGATTCAGGGCGGTACCCATAATTGACCGTCTGCGCGATCGTGAATTTGGTCTTATTCGACCTTCAGCGATGCGTCAGCCCCGCGTTGTGCGCAGATTTGCTGATCACTGCCTCAAGCTAAGAGCAGAGGGTGCGTTTGAGGCCCTGTCGCTTCGGTACAATCATTCATTGGAATAACCGAGCAATAAGCCGTAAAACGAACATTATTCACATGAACGGGTGGCTGTTAGGCTCAAGGGATAATCGAGAATAACGACTTGAAATCTCGTCAACAGGAAGGAGATGAACCTATGAGTTCTCACTTAAAGAAATTCGTAATTATGGCTGCACTACTTGCGGTGACCTCCACCGCGAGCATTGCCGATGAGCCGGTGACTGGTGGCACGCTTGTCACGACGCTACGCAACACACCGCGCAACCTGAACCCCGCGGTCCAATCTGGCATTATCACGGGCGCCGTCGGCGCGCAGCTGTTTGCTGCTCCGCTTCGCTATGATGAAGACTGGACCCCACAGCCTTATTTGGCCAAAAGCTGGGAATGGTCAGATGACGGGCTGTCGATGACGCTCAAGCTAGTTGAAAATGCGGTGTTCCACGACGGCGCGCCGATCACTTCGGAAGATGTGGCCTTTTCGGTTGCGACCATCAAGGCAAACCACCCCTTTAAAACAATGTTCGGCGTCGTGGAAACAGTCGATACACCGGATGAACACACCGCCATCCTCCGCCTGTCGCAGCGGCATCCGGCGCTGTTGCTGGCAATGTCGTCGCAGTTGATGCCGATTATCCCCAAGCATATCTATGGTGACGGGCAGGACGCCAAGTCACACCCACGCAACAACGCCGATGTGGTCGGGTCTGGCCCGTTTAAATTGACCGCGTTTGTGCCCGATCAGCACGTTATTGTTGAGCGGTTTGACGACTTTTTCATGGATGGGCGCCCCTATCTGGACCAGATTGTCTACCGCATCATCAAGGATGCTTCGGCCCGAACCATCGGTTTGGAAAACGGCGAGCTGCACCTGTCCACGTTTGAAAGCGCAGTACGCAACATCAAACGTATGAGCGAGAATGACAAACTGGTTGTAACCAACGAAGGTTATTCGGCGATTGGCGCCCTCACCTGGTTGGCGTTTAACACTGGGTCGGACGGGCCCACGAGTAACAAATTGGTCCGCCAGGCGATTGCCTATGCGTTGGATAAAGAGTTCATTATCAAGGCTCTGATGCTTGGGTTCTCCGAAGAGGCTAAGACTGGAATTCACCCGGGTTCGCCGTTCTATGACGAAACGGCAAATGGCTATGACGTGGATCTAGACAAAGCAAATGCGCTTTTGGACGAGGCGGGTTTCCCAAAAGGGTCTGACGGCACACGTTTTTCGCTGACGCTTGACTATGTGAACCAATCAGTCAAGGCGCATGCAGAATATACCAAGTCGGCACTTTCCAAAGTTGGCATCGATGTCACCGTGAACTCATTTGTGGATTTCCCAACATGGTCCAAGACGATTTCGAACCACAACTTTGATATGACCTGGGACAATGTGTTCAATTGGGGCGATCCGGTCATCGGTGTGCATCGCACCTATTCCAGCGCCAACATCAAGCCGGGCGTGATTTGGTCGAATACCCAACAGTATTCCAACCCTCGCATCGATGAGCTGATGGAAGCTGCCGGCCAGGAGATCGACCCGGAGGCGCGGGCCAACCTTTACAAAGAGTTCCAGTCAATCCTGTCCGAAGATCTGCCTGTCTATTGGTCAAACACATTGCCCTACCACTCGGTGTTCTCCACCAAAGTCGGCAATCCGCCGATGGGTATCTGGGCCTCGTCGACCCCCTACGACCAGGTCTATTTGAAAGACTGATCCGAACCATAACACCAATGCCGTCGGCCTAGTTGTCGGCGGCAGTTCCAACTCAGAGGTTCGAACGGTATCATGCAAATCCTGATAACAATCCTAGAACGCTTAGCCTATGCGACAATTCTATTGCTTGCAGTTCTCGTGCTGAATTTCTCAATGATCTACCTCGCACCGGGAGATGTTGCGGATACGATTGCCTCGTCGATGGGCGGGGCCAACGCAGAACTTATGACCCAGATCCGAAGCGAATACGGGCTGGACCAACCGTTTATTGTTCAACTCTCCAGCTATATAGGCCGGGTGCTCAGCTTTGATCTTGGACATTCCTATTTCTACAATCGTCCAGTGATTGATCTGATCCTGGAACGTTTGCCGGCGACACTACTTCTGGTTCTCTGCGCCCAGACGTTTTCACTGGTTGTCGGTGTGGTTGTCGGTGTGTTGTCCGCACGTAACCCCAACGGTATCCTCAGCCATTTTGTAACGCTGATTTCGCTGTTTGGATATGCAGCGCCCGTGTTCTGGACTGGTATTTTGCTGCTAATCGCCTTCTCGTTAAAAATCCCGTTGTTTCCAGTTGCTGGGATGCAGGACGTCACGGTGAGCGGCAACTTCCTGATCCATACGTTGGATGTGCTCCATCATCTGGTGCTGCCGATGCTGGCTCTTGGATCAATCTTTATCGCGCTTTACTCACGCCTGTGCCGGGCTTCGATGCTTGAGGTGCTCGGCTCGGATTATGTGCGCACAGCGCGGGCCAAAGGGCTGTCAGAGCGTCAGGTGGTCATGAAGCATGCCTTGAAAAACGCGTTGCCACCAGTGGTCACGTTGGCTGGTCTACAGTTTTCGGGAGTGATTTCGGGAGCGGTTCTGGTCGAATCGGTATTCTCCTGGCCCGGCCTGGGTCAACTGGCGCTGAGTTCGATATTGGCACGCGATACACCGACTATCCTTGGAATTCTCTTCTTCTCGGCATTGGTCGTCATCATCGGAAATATTACTACGGATCTTGTGTTACGCATGATTGATCCGCGGGTTAGGGGTAAGACATGAGTATTCAAGATAATCCCGTCGTCAAAGCACGTTCGCCGTATTCCGAAGCAAGTGAGATGTTCCTGCGCAATCATGCAGCAGTGGTCGGATTGGTCGTCCTGTTTGTAATTTGCCTGGTCGCGCTTGTGGGTCCGCTTATCTATCCAGGTGATCCGTTCGAAATGGTCTGGACCCCTTTTACCCGCCCAGGTGAGGAAGGTTACCTGTTGGGAACCGACTATCTGGGTCGAGACCTGATGTCGCTGTTGATCCACGGCGCCAAAGTTTCGCTGACCATCGGACTGTCTGCCGCCGTAGTCACCATAATCATCGGGATCACAGTTGGTGCATTAGCGGGGTTCTATCGCAGCTGGGTCGAAGAAGTGCTGATGCGGATCACTGAATTCTTCCAGGTTTTGCCCACTTTGTTGTTCTCGATGGTGATTGTGGCGCTCTTTGGAGCAACGTTGCCAATGATCACGCTTGCCATTGGACTGGTGAGCTGGCCGGCTGTGGCCCGGATCACACGCGGCGAGTTCCTTCGCATCCGCGAGCTGGAATACGTCAAGGCAGCCCATGCAGGTGGAGTCAGAAACGGCCGATTGATCTTTCGGGTGATACTGCCCAACGCGTTGCCACCCATTATTGTGCAATCGGCCCTCATGGTGGGCTCTGCCATCCTGTTCGAAGCAGGTCTGTCCTTTCTGGGACTGACCGACCCCAATGTCGCAAGTTGGGGGCAAATCATCGGTTCGAACCGGCAATACATCCTTGATGCCAGCTTTGCGGTCACCGTACCTGGCGTTGCAATCTTTATTACTGTGCTTGCGATCAGCCTTGTCGGTGATGGGCTGAACGACGCATTGAACCCGAAATTGAGGCAGCGATGAGTGTACCACTTCTCAAGGTTGAAAATCTGCGTATCGAGTTAGGCATACGCGACAAAGGCACCCCGGTTATTGACGACCTGTCTATTGAACTGTCTGAGGGGGAAACCCTCAGCTTTGTAGGCGAAAGCGGTTGCGGGAAATCAATGACGGCGCTGGCGATCATGGGCCTATTGCCAGCAAAGATCTCTCGCATCGCGGCTGGCCGGATCCTTTTTCATGGCCAAGATATGGCGCAGATGAGCGAAAGCCGGTTGCGCGATATCCGTGGCAACGAAATCAGCATGATATTTCAGGAGCCTATGACTTCGCTAAACCCAGTCTATACGGTAGGTGATCAGATCGCGGAGGTGTTGCTTTGTCATAAAAACATGGGAAAATCCGAAGCTTGGGCGCGCGCCGTAGAGCTATTGGATGCAGTGCGTATCCCAAACGCCAAGGCGCGAGCGCGCGACTATCCGCATCAGATGTCGGGCGGCCAACGGCAACGGGTTATGATTGCCATTGCCCTTGCCTGTGAGCCAAAAATCCTGATCGCCGACGAGCCGACCACCGCGCTCGACGTCACAGTGCAGGCGCAGATCTTCGACCTGTTACGCGAGTTGTCACGAGAGATGAATACAGCAACGATCATGATCACACACGACATGGGGGCGGTGGCCGATATGGCCGACCGGATGGTCGTTATGTATGCGGGACGCAAGGTTGAGGAGGGCAGAGTGAAAACCGTGATCTCCAATCCACGTCACCCCTATACACAGGGACTGATTTCCTGCGTCCCGCATTTGGTTGAACCGATTTCAGCGGATCGGCCTGAACTGACCGAAGTTCCCGGCATCGTGCCCGCTCTGACTGAGTTCGGTTCGGACTCTTGCCTCTTTGCCAGTCGATGTGCCCAATCCGACGAGCTTTGCAGATCGAAACGTCCACCCGAAACCCTGTGCGAAGATCTGCACAGCTCGGCATGCTGGAAGGTAGAAACATGAAGACAGATGCTCCGATCCTATCCGTCAAGGACCTGATAGTTCAATTCCAGATCAAGCGTCGGTTCGGTCGTAAGGCCACACTGACTGCTGTCGATAAGATGAGCTTTGATATCAAACGCGGCAAGACCCTGGCGATCGTCGGCGAAAGCGGTTCGGGCAAGACCACTGCCGCCCTGACAGTTGCCCGACTGGTCAAACCTAAGTCCGGCTCAATTACGCTCGCTGGCGAGGATTTCATGGCTCTTGAGGGCGAGGCTTTGCGCCGGGCGCGCGCCAAGATCCAAGTGATTTTTCAGGATCCGTTTTCATCCCTGAATCCACGCCTGCGCGCGGAAGATATTGTGCGTGAGCCGATGGAGAGCCTTGGCACCCTGCCAAAACACCAACACGCTGCCCGCGTCGATGAATTGTTTGAGCAGGTAGGATTGCGGCCAGAACAAAAGCACCTGTTCCCGCACCAGTTCTCGGGTGGTCAGCGGCAGCGTATCGGTATCGCCCGGGCGCTTGCAACGAATCCGGATGTTATCATCTGTGACGAGGCGGTGTCAGCGTTGGATGTTGCAGTGCAGGCGCAGATTCTGAATCTTTTGCGCCGATTGCAGCGGGACCTCGGTCTGACTTATTTATTCATCAGCCATGACCTCGGAGTGGTCCAGCATATGTGCGACGATATTGTCGTCATGTACATGGGGCGTATTGTCGAAAGCGGAAGCCGCATGGAGGTGTTTTCGAACCCCTCTCATCCTTATACGCAGGCGCTACTTGAGGCGGTGCCGTCAGTCGCCAAGCTAAAGGGTGAGCGCGAGGTGCTTTCCAGCATCACCGGCGAGGCGCCGGACCCGCTCAATCTGCCCAAGGGCTGCAACTTTGCCTCGCGCTGCCCAAAAGTGATGGACACATGCCGGGTCGAACAGCCCCGCTTGGAAAATCACGCTGGAGCGCATCTGTCAGCCTGTTACCTGCCGAATTGATCTAGGTCGTTTGCGACTCTGACAACATACTCAACATCCCGAAAGATCCCACATTTTGATCGATACTTGGTTAACTTTACAGTGCCTGAAATGGTAGTGTCGCAATGTTTGTTGCGAGGTAAATCAGTCCTATTTGTGGACACAATTATCCAGCGAGCGCAGCAAATTGTTGGAATGCAGATTGGGTAATTATACCGAATTGACGTTTTCGGATCATGTGCGCTACCTCGATACCTTGCAGCGTTGCTGAAGCAGACTGAAAAGATTTAAAGCCAATCGTTGGGCGAGTGATTTTCTTGATGGAACGATGATCCTGCTCCATAATATTATTCAAATATTTAACCTGCATATTATTCAAATATTTAACCTGCAAAATTTTGATCAATTTACTTTCGTCCGAGAATTTCAACATCACATTGGTCCATTACAGCCCGGCCAAATTAGCCCCACTCTTGTCGATAACCACCTTGTCTGGCACATCGTTAGTATCAATGGCTTGTTTGAAAAAACGCCGAGCTGCTTTGGCGTCCCGTTGCTCAGACAACATGAAATCAAGGGTTTTGCCATTCTTGTCGACAGCACGATAATAGTAAGTCCACTTGCCCTTCACTTTGATGTAGGTTTCGTCCATGCGCCACGAATTGTTGGTTGCAGACTTTCTCCGCTGAGCTTCACAGGCAATCAATGGGCTAAACTTAACCACCCATCTGTTCAGTGTTGCGTGGTCAACTTCTACACCTCGCTCCGCCATTATTTCTTCTAAGTCACGATAGGAAACGGCGTATCTGACATAGAAGAAAACTGCGTACAGGATAACTCCTTTTGGGTAGTGGCTACCATTAAAGTTAATCATTGAAATCTCGATTTGAATAGATGCTGAACTAAAGGTCTATTACAAAATCAAAATGAACTGATCGTAAACTTTGCGACACTACCTTCAATAATCTTTGTTTCTTAATAGTTGACTTCAAGTTGCCGACTAACGATCAGCGCGGCAGCCCCTCGCATAGTGATTTGCTGTTCGTCTCGTCCAGTGAGGACAGTGACGTCTGACCCAGCCTGAGAACCAGAGATAGCGTATACACTCTCTTTCAGCAGGTTTTCCATTTTTAGACGACCCCGGCGAGCATCGCCGTAAATAATGAATGTGTCTGGCATCATGAGGGTTTGTAGGTTTGATATCCCGATTGCTAAATTATGTGCATATTCACGCAACAATTCATGTGCTTTATCATCGTGTTCACTTGCAGCGACCAGTTTTTCCGTATCTAGATTTTCCCAGTCTGGCAGGCCAAGAGTGCATGCACGAGAACGGAGCCACGACAAGGTAGCGATTGTCTCCCAACAACCGCGGCGCCCACATGTGCACTCTTCTCCATCCACATCAACGATGGTGTGCCCCAGTTCACCTCCAGAACCTTGTGGACCTCGAAACGGTGCACCATCTTGATACATCGCACAACCCAAAACGTTACCGGCATAAATCACTGCAAACTTATTAAGCCCCCTACCCACTCCGAACCAGCGTTCTCCTACTAATATCGCACGTGGGTGGTGATCAATCACTACCTCGATTCCAAACTTGTCGTTTAATTCCCGCTTGATTTCGAATCCTGCCATCGAAGGAGCAAGGTTCATCGCGATGATGACCCCTTCATCTGGATCCACCATGCCTCCAACCGCAACTCCTATTCCCAAAACACGACTGTTGGCATTCAACAACGTATTTTGGATTCCATTTAGGAGAATTTTGGAGATTTCATCCTTGTTCCGCCGCTCGGGCGTTACCTCTTCAAAGTGATACGCAGAAACCTCGCCAGTTATTGTAATAAGCGCAAATTCGATTTTCTCAGGCATCAACACAACAGAACACACGCAAGCCGCTGTACTGGAAAACCAAAGTGGACGCGCCGGTTTCCCGACACCGCGATCTTTAGATGGCTCGACTTCGATCAGGAGACCGCTTTCGATCAATGGCTGTACAATTCCGCTGATTGTCGTGCGCTTGGTATCGGTCAATCTTGCGAGTTCGGCGCGGCTCGTTGGGCCAAGATCAAACAGCATCTGGATGACACGTCGGCGGTTCGATTTACCAATTTGGTTTGATGAAAAAATTGAAAACGAATCGGTTTGGCCGTTCTTGAAAGCGCTTGTTGATAGGCGATCTCGGCCTAAATCTGCTAGGGCCATTCCATCTAATAATTTGTTTTCTCTCACTTTTATCAGCCTTTCATCGCCATTCTTGGTTTGATCAACCCTACACCAAATAGGAGATTGACAGAAGTATTAATTTGTGCGAACAAATATAAAATTAATTTGTACGTATCTCGTACTTATAGACCGCGTAACCAATATCTGGCGCGCGCACTAGGAGGAGAAGACATGATATTCAAGAATGGTAAATTGACACGCAGGTCCTTCCTGCAAAGCTCGGCTACTGTCGGCGCTGGCGCCGCGCTTTCCGGTGCCCTTGCAACACCAGCCATCAGCCAATCTCGCTCGGTGCGAGTTCTGACCGTTGGCGATCCTTTCCAATTTTCGTTGCGCGATCTACTTCCTGAATTTGAAGCAGCGACTGGCATCAAAGTTGAATTCGAGGGCCTCGGCTATGATGCGCTGCAAGCGCGACTTGTTTCTTCATTTGTGTCAAAGACCGCTGATGCTGACGTGATCAACGTCGACCAAATGTGGGCTGGTCAATATATGGATAACGGCTGGATCCGGCCGTTGGATAAATTCGCGAAAGGTGACAGCGGATTTGACATCAACGACTTCGTCCCGGAGGTTCTGCATTCGCTGAACACTTGGCGCGGCCAGCTCGCAACTGTGCCCGTGGCAGCCTACAGTCAGGGCGTGATGTATCGAAACTCGTCCTTTGAAAAGGCTGGTCTGGATGCACCTAATGCCAACTGGACTTGGGATGAATATAATGAGATCGCACGCAAGCTGAACGAGGCTGATGGCCAATTCGGCACAGTTGTCTGCGGTGCTCAGCCAGTACCAATCGTTCACATGTTCAGCCAGCTTTCCGCAAGCTTTGGCGCCCGCTGGTTCGAAAACTTCCCGAGTGCGGATGAATGGGACTTTACCCCTCGCATGAACAATGCCGATATGATCCGTGCAGTTGAACAATACAAGGCGCTGTACGAGTTAAGCCCGGAAGAGGCGATCAACTACACTTGGTTTGATGCTGGTACGCGGTTTAGCCAAGGTGACATCGGAATGTTCTATTGGTGGTCAGCCTATTTCACGCTGATTAATAACTCCGGTTATATGACCAACGAACCTTCTGCTGTTAAGGGCGATTTCGGTATTGTTCCGTGCCCGACCGATGGCGATAAGCCTTCAACGGTTAGCCTTGGTGGTTGGAGCCTCGGCATGCCGTCCACAAGCGACAAACCAGACGAAGCTTGGGAATTCATGAAATGGGCTACGTCCTCAGCTACCCAGAAGCAGATGGGGCTTGATGGAAAATACGGCCACATGTTCTCTGACTTCAGCCGCGAATCGCTGTTCACTGACAGTGACCTATTGGCGGTCTATCCGTTCCTTGGCCAAGCACGCGATATGCTAAATGGAGGCGACGGCAAGCTCGCTCGGCCACCAGCACCGATCTACACGACCCTTGAAGGCATTCTGGGGCTGGAGTTGAATAAGGTTCTAATTGGTCAAAGTACAGCTGAAGAGGCTATGGCACAGACCGATAAGTTGTTTACCAACACGCTGAAGGGTAACTTCCTGACGCCTTACGCGTTGCCTTCCTTCAACGATACCATCGACAGCACAAAGGCTTTGATCGCCTCGCTGTCCTAGACTATCCTCCGCAAACCACCGTCCTTGTTCATCTCTCCCGCTGAACGAGGACGGCAGCGCTTTGACCAGTCGCTGACCGAAACTGGCTTGAACGGGCGAAGGAAAACGTCATGACAGATATGTCTATGGCCGCGCGCGGCCCAAGCAGGTCGAAAAGTCTGCTTAAAACCTACTTGCCGATCCTGCTGATCGCGCCTTCGATCATTCTGTTGATCGCATTGATTGCCTATCCGCTGGTCTTTGCGCTCAAGAACAGCTTTTATTTCTGGAACCTGCAAACCAGTCCCGATCCTGTGATGTTTGTGGGCCTTGCCAATTATGAGTTGGTACTGTCGGGTCCTGAATTTCTACCCTCACTTTGGAACACTCTTTTGTTGACGGTATCAGGAACCGCTATCGAGTTTAGTCTTGGTCTGGCAATTGCGCTTTTGCTGGCTAACAAGCTGCCGGGCATGAGTTTGAGTCGAGCGATCTTGATCATGCCCACGACCATTGCACCTGTCGTGGTCGGGTTTCTCTTTCGTTATATGTACGATCCATCGGGCGGTTTAGGCACGTGGCTGACGGACACAATCGGCCCCGGCGCACCAGGGGCGGGTATCCTAGGTGATCCCTCCACCGCACTTGCGGCCATCCTGTTCGCGGACGTTTGGCAATGGACGCCGTTCTTCGCAATCACGTTATATGCTGGGCTGTTGTCGGTCTCGCCTAGCCTATTGGAGGCAGCGCGGCTCGATGGTGCAACTGCACTGACTATTCTCTGGCGCATCAAGCTGCCGCTGATCATGAAGACTGCAGTAATCGTTCTGCTTCTTAGATTTATGCAACTATTTAATACTTTCGACCTTGTCCTTATCCTGACCAAAGGCGGACCCGGCACGTCGTCCAGAACACTGGGTTACACTCTCTATCAACAAGGTCTGGTTGAGTTTAACATTGGCATGGCAAGCGCCACAACTTGGCTCATCGTAATTATCGTGAATGCCATTGTCGGCCTTTATGCCTTCTTCGCCTTCAAAAATTGGGAGTGGTGAGATGACCGTATCGAGAACCCCTCTTAACACCATACTGCTCTATGCAGTGCTGGCGCTAGTATTACTGTTCTTCATTGGGCCGATTGTCTGGTTCTTTATGCTGGCGATCCGACCGCCTTCGACGGCCTTTGCCATGCCGCCGCAGTTCACCTTCACACCCATACTGGATGCATTCAAATATACAATGTTGGATCCGGGAGAAAATGCTCCGCAAGCTGTCAACAGTCTAGTGGTTGCGTTGGGCGCGGTGCTCTTAAACCTGCCATTTTCGGTTCCTGCGGCCTACTCGCTCAGCCGTTTCAAGATAAAACGCAAGAAATTTATCATGCTTTGGTATCTTGGGCTTTTGATGGCGCCACCAGTGGCATTCCTGATCCCCTATTTCATTCTGATGACCAAGATTGGCCTATCCGGAACCTACCTATCAATGGTGTTAGTCCTTCAGACGTTGACGATTCCGTTTTCAATCTGGTTGATGAAAAGTTTCATCGATGACGTGCCCGTTGAGATTGAAGAGGCGGCACGAGTGGACGGTGCGAGCTATGCCACCATCCTGTGGAAGATCATACTACCGCTTGTGCGCCCAGGTCTGATCGTGACTTCGATGTTCGCCTTCGTCTTTGCATGGAACAATGCGGCCTTCCCGTTGGTCCTATCCTCGCAGTCGACAGCCACTCTGCCCATTGGAACTTTGGGATATTTCGCCAATACTGGTGTGACCTGGAGCTACATTGCCGCGGCCGCTGTCGTCGCAATGCTGCCCCCGATGATCATCTTTCTAATCTTTGATAAATACGTGGTACGCGGGCTGACCTTCGGTGCCCTGAAAGGATAACATGACACAAGAACCACTTAACGTTGCCGTCATCGGCTCGGGCATTTGGGGCGGACAGCACTCCCATGTGTTCCACACCTTGCCCAATACCAACCTCATGGCGATCTGCGATCTCGATGAGGCTCGTGCTTCGGCGATGGCCAAATCGCATGGTGCGGCGCATGTTTTTACCGATCACAAGGCGCTGCTTGACTTGCCAGGTCTTGATGCCGTCAGTATCGCCACCCCCGACTTCACTCATACGCCGCTGATCGTCGATGCATTAGCAGCAGGCAAACATGTGCTTAGCGAGAAGCCTCTGGCCACGACCGTCGAAGAAGGCGAAGTCATTCGTAAAGCGGCGGCAGCAAGCGATTGCAAGCTGATGGTGGACTTCCACAATCGTGTAAATCCGGCAATTGCTACGGCTAAGGACGAAATCGCTAAAGGCAGCATCGGTAAGACAATTCACGCTTCGGGCCGGCTGTCGAACACGACTTTTGTGCCATTGGAGATGCTGGCATGGGCCAACAAATCTTCAGCATTGTGGTTCCTTGGATCGCACCTGATTGACGCGCTGCGCTTTATCCTTGGAGATGATGTGGTGCGGGTCTTTTCAATGCGTGCCGATGGTCATCTGAGCGCGAAAGGCGTGGACACAGCTGATGTTCATCTGTCTATGTTAGAATTTTCCAAAGGCACAATTGTAACGATTGAAAATAGCTGGGTCCTGTCACCGGACAATCCTCAGATCTTCGATTTAGCCATCGAACTTGTAGGGGAAAATGGTCAGATCCTGCTCAACCCCTCGCACAGTGGCGCGTATAGTGAGATGACGGGCAGCGGTCTGAAATACCGCGACATGTTCGGAGTGACTCCGGTGGGACTGGGTCGGATCGGTGGGTTTGTAATGGAATCCATCGCTCGTTTCGTCGACGCTGTACTAAGTAATGCACCGTTGCTTGCAGACATCGAGGATGGGCTGCGGGTCACCCGTGTTATTGCTGCAATTGAAACCAGCGCTCAGACGGGCAAATCTATCGATATCACATATTAAGGGGCACAAATGTCATCACTCACGATTAAATCCGTCGGTAAGAAATACGGCGAAATTCGCGCGATATCGGATGTCTCAATTGACGTCACCGATGGCGAGTTTCTAGTTCTTGTCGGTCCATCTGGATGCGGTAAGTCTACTTTACTGCGGATGGTTGCCGGGCTTGAGGAACTCACTGAGGGGCAAGTCTTTCTGGGAGATCGTGACGTCAGCAATGTCGATCCTAGGGATCGTGACGTAGCGATGGTGTTTCAAAGCTACGCGCTTTACCCCCATATGACCGTTTACGAGAATATGGCCTTCGGCCTTCAGCAGCGAAAGGTGCCAAAGGATCAGATCCAATCGACCGTTATGGATGCGGCTCGAATTCTAGACCTTGAGCCGCTGATGGCTCGCAAACCGGGAGCTTTGTCCGGTGGGCAACGACAGCGTGTTGCTATGGGGCGTGCAATTGTGCGCAATCCTGCCATCTACCTTATGGACGAGCCGCTCTCGAACCTCGATGCCAAGCTTCGAGTGCAAATGCGTGCCGAGCTCAAGCTTTTGCGCGAACGGTTGGGTGTGACGACTATCTATGTGACCCACGACCAGGTCGAAGCCATGACTTTGGGGGATAGAGTTGCTGTGCTGTCACCTCACAACGGGGGTGATGGCAGCAATCTGGAGCAATGTGACAACCCGCAAACGCTTTACCATAAACCATGCAACATGTTTGTGGCGGGCTTCATCGGTTCACCGGCCATGAACTTTTTCTACGCTGATATCAAGGAAACGGCTGACGGCCTATCCGCAGACATTCCCGGAACGGGATTGAACCTCTCGTTGACCCGCGAAAACACTCCAACATTTGATGCATTGGTAGGATACACAGGAAGCGCTGTTGTAGTTGGCATACGGCCCGAGTTTTTCGATGTGTTGCCCGTGCGTGATGATGCGTCTGCTCAGTCACTTAAGGTGGATGTCTCGGTTTCCGAATTAGTTGGTCCTGACGCCTTCCTGCATTTTGATCTCCCTACACCACAGGTGGGTAAAGAACTGATGGAAGTTCTGAACGATGGCGAAAGCGCAGGTTCCAGCGGGGCGCGATTTACGGCACGAGTCAATACCGAAGATTTGCCTGCGGGCAGCAGCTCATTAAAACTCTTCGTAGATTTGCCACGTTTACATTTCTTTAATGAAACCACAACTGCGCGTATTTGTTAAATTCGGAGCGCAGACACAGGTACTGTCGCAAAGTTTTTTATTGATGTAAAAATGGAGAATATTATTCCAAAATTTGCACTTCGCATCCGTCAAAAGGATAGTAAATCGTTCAAATTCCATCAAAACGTCTAAAATCAGTCTCTTTATCATCGTCCGTATTCAGCAATATAGAAAATTATTCTACACCAATAAAACTTTGCGACACTACCCAATAAAGCCAACTCATCTGGAGTTTTAACCATTATAGGCAACCTTTACATCAGCATGACTCGCTTGCACAGCATCCAACTGCATCTTTATAATATCATTGAAAGATAAAGTTGGGTTGGCTTCAGCTAACATGCCAATTTTCATCCAAAATTCTGCCTGCGCGTTGATAGACCTGCACATGACTGTGCTGGCTTGTCGAATGCCCTCGTGTAGTTCATCATCAATTTTAACGATACCCACAAATATCTCCTGGTTATGATTTATGTATAAATCGTATATGTTTCGTTATTCTATCTAACTAACTATTTCAAGTTGCGCGCCAATGGCGGGCTTAATTTTAATGAGAATAGGTGTTTGTAATTCAAAGATGAAACTCTGAGAATTAAGCCATCCTGGACTATTTAAAGATCGCTATCTTCATTACTGTTCAACGTTGCTGTTTTCTGGCTAAACTCATAATTGACAAATCCAATTGTCCGTGTTTTCTCACCATTTTTTCAAGTTTTCTATATATTTGTTACCGATAACATTCTATAATAATTCCAACTACACGACGTCGAAATTAAAAACGACTTATCAATATGGTACGCAAGTTTTGCATGCCTAATTGGATGGGAGAAACAATATGACAAGAATAGCACTTATCACTGGTGGTGGCTCAGGTATCGGCTTTGCATGCGCCAGAACATTGGCTCAGAGTGGGTACCATACCATATTAACAGGCCGCAGAGAGCAGGCGTTGATTGAAGCATGTGAGATGATCGGAACTGATAGAAGCTCTGCAATTGCCTGCGATGTTACGTCAGAAGAAGATGTTGATGCATTATTTGCTCAGATCGAAAAGAATCATAACCGCCTGGATGTGTTGTTTAACAATGCTGGTAACAATGTGCCCGCTGCGCCAATTGGTGATGTGCCTGTTGCCGACTTTAAAACCGTTATCAACGTCAACCTTATAGGTGCATTTACAATGGCTCGCGGCGCATTTAATCTTATGCGTAAACAAATACCGCAAGGTGGCCGTATTATTAATAACGGTTCTATCTCTGCATCAATGCCGCGTCCAGGTTCTTCTCCCTATACAGCATCAAAACACGCTATCACTGGATTAACGCGGACAATTTCATTAGATGGTCGGCCTTACAACATCGCTTGTGGCCAGATAGACATTGGTAATGCCGCTTCTGATATGACAGCCAAGATGGGTGCTGGCGTGCCTCAAGCCGACTTATCCATTAAACCAGAACCAGTTATGGACGTTCAACACGTCGCAGATTCTGTTCTGCATATGGCTAACCTTCCACTTAACGCAAATGTTCAGTTTATGACTGTTATGGCAACGACAATGCCATTTATAGGCCGCGGTTGAATACTGTAATCAAAACACTTGCCAAGTGGCACATGTGGAAGAAAGTGAAGCTTTTATTGTAGCCAATGGATTTCTAACTCATTCTACAGTTTTAAAATAAACATCTAAAACCGGGTCACACTATAGGGCGAAAGATCAATATCAGGACGCTCACCGCATATTAGCTGCCCCATCAACTTTGCCGTGGTTGCTGCATAAGTCATTCCAAGATGACCATGACCGGTGGCGTAGAAGACACCGGGTGTTTTGGCTGATGGTGACATGACTGGAATGGTGTCCGGCAATGCCGGGCGATGACCCATCCACTCGGAAGTGTTCTGAATTTTCAGGTTTGGCAACGCTTTGCGAGCATGCTTAACTGTGATTTTAGCGCGTTTGTAGTTAGGTGTTGCATTCAAACCTGCCAATTCGACAGTACCTCCGACACGAATGCCACCCGCCGTTGGACTAACCATAAATGCTTTGGCTGGCCAAATAATCGAATGTTTGATTGTGATGTCCGGAGCCATGATCTGAGTGTGGTAGCCGCGTTCCGTTTCCAGCGGTATAGGCTCTCCTAACAACCTTGAGAGACCGCCGGTGAATGCACCAGCACAAAGCACCACATTATCAGCTTCTAAAATGGTTCCACCTTGTAAATGCACCCCGGAAATACGTGCTCCACGTTTAAAACCAGTAACTTTTGATTGTTGTACTTGACCTCCAAGAGCCTTGAATCTTGCCACAAGCTGAACAACCATTCGGTATGGATCCGTGAGTGTACGGTTGTCTGGCAATAAAACTGCTTTAGTGATTTTATCGGATATTTCCGGCTCCAGATCACGAATTTTTCTATGCTCAATTATCTCATAGTCAAACCCATGACGATGAAGCATTTCAATACGTTCACGGTCCCCCGCAAACTCACGGTCATTTGCATATAGTGACAAGCAGCCTTGTTTTGATACCCGCACACCGCCATCAATCTCAGCTAATAGTTCCTTTGTATCAGCCAGCGATCTTTGACAAAGCTCGGCTCCCGCACACTCTAACTTTTGAACCGTCGATGGATTGCTGGCAAGAATAAAACGAGAGAACCAAGGGATCAGGCGGGGGAAATATTTTGGGCTGACACTTACCGGTCCCTCCGGATCGATTAGCCAACCAGGCATATGCCTCCAGGTCGACATGCGAGCCAATGGCATAAATTCAGTCACGGCAACAGATGCCATATTTCCAAACGATGCTCCCTGACCTGGAGCATTGCCATCAACCATCACAACATTTCGACCACGTTTTTGCAGCTCATATGCAATCGATGCGCCGATAATTCCAGCGCCGACGACAACAGTGGTTTTTGAACTCATTTAAACTCTCACAACTTAGAGTGATAACCTCAGCATATTCACCAACGCTCAAGTGGATCTTACCTATCTAGATGATTTATACGATTTGTCCATCCTGCCTGATCCGATCAAGCAATATACAACTTTTATAACCTGAAACAGCTATATTTAGGTGATAGTGGGTTAGGGTAAGTAAGCCGCGCTCTGCGCACTTCTAAAAACTGACAACCACAATCGTACTATTAGGCACTTTGACGTTTAATTAGGCGCGGTTTGGTTTGAACAACCTTGTTACTCTCACGTCTGCTGTCAGACAGAAGATCAACGATCTTTTCAGCAGCTAACTGTCCAATTAATGCAGCACCAACATCAATTGTTGTAATTGATGGGTTTGAAAATAGACCAAGCTCATAGGCACCAAATCCTCCGATTGCTATAGTATCAGGTACTGATAGATCAAGTCTCTTACATTCGGTTACCGCACCAAATGCGACTGGATCTGAAACACACATAATCGCTTGAGTATCGGGCCATTCCTTCAGAATATGTTTTAAGCCGTTAACACCCGGTTCCATAGAAAATGGGGACTGTTCCTGAAACGATATTCTGCTCCCATCTAAACCGTGTTTTTCGAGCGTTTTACAAAACCCTTCATAACGATCACGTCCGCGGCTATCTCGAGAATTGTCACCACCAATAAAACCAATCTTTGTATGACCTTGCTTGATGAAATGTTCGATCATCAATTCTGCAGCATATGCGTTTGAAAAACCCACAACCTGGTCGACTGGATTCTCAGGAATATCCCAAGTTTCTACGACCGGTATGCCCGAATTCTCAAGTAAATTTCTGCATCTGTCTGTATGAACACCACCCGTTACGATAATCGCTTCCGGGCGCTTTTTTAGAAGCTGAGTGATAAGCTGTTCTTCACGATCCACATGATAATTTGAGTAACCCAACAAGACCTGAAGGTCATTTTTTGCTAAAACGTCAGAGAGCGCTTTTACTGTGTCGGCAAAATTTCCATTGTTTATCGATGGTATCGTAACAGCAACGAAACCAGAGCGACCTGAGGAAAATTCAGAGGCCCTTGTATCAAGAACATAGCCCAGGTCGTCAGCTGCTTTTTGAATTTTGTCTCGTGTCGCTTTACTAACGGACGTTTCAGGCTTTAAGGCGCGCGAAACAGTCATGCTAGAAACGCCAGCAAGTTTTGCAACATCCGCCATAGTGGCTAGTTTTGGTTTATCCTTCACAACTTTTCCTCTACCCCGCCTGAACCAACTTTGACCGATCCTCTTTGCAAGCTATTTCCATTTACTTAAAGTTTGCCTTATCAGGCCCTTTGAAATATTCCATTAAAACAGGCAAATCTTCTTCACCCAGTCCTGACGCAACCAACATTTTATAAACCTCCATACATGCCGCTGTCACAGGCATAGATGTATTTGTTTCCAATGCCAAATTCTGGGCAAAATTTAAATCCTTGACCATATTAGCCAGGCGACCTTGACGGTCATAATCTTTAATAGCATAGCGCGGCATATATTCTTGCAAAACGGCACTATCTGCGCGACCTCCTGCAAGGGCTGCCGGAATTTTAGTCGCATCAACGCCGGCATCCAGGGCCAATTGAGTGGCCTCAGCCACCGCAACAAAATTAAGTCCACATAGCACTTGATTGATAATCTTCGTTGTTTGGCCAGCGCCACTTGGGCCCATATGAGACATATTGGATGCAAGAAGCCTAAGGCATTCCATTGCCTTTTTGACATGGCCACCTTCTCCACCCAGCATTAATGTCAGTTCACCGATAAGGGCCTTTGGTGCTCCGCCGGATAAAGGTGCATCCACCCATCCAATATTATGCTCTGCCGCCTTTTCAGCAAATCTGCGGGTTTCAGTGGGATCAATTGAGGACATATCAATAAACAAAGTTTCAGGGCCTGCGCCTTCAACTGCACCGCCATTGCCAAAAGCAGCAACTTCAACAATTCTCGACGCATTCAAACTGAAAATTACAAATTCTGAAGCTTGTGCAGCGTCAGCTGCTGAGTTTGACGAGATTGCACCCTTGGCAACAAGTTCGGCTACCCGTTCTTTATCAAGATCAAAGACAAACAGCTCACAATCTTCAGATAGAAGACGAGTTCCTATTGCTCCACCCATAGCACCAGCGCCGATTAATCCAACTTTATATGCCATCTAATTGCCTTTGTTCTGATCTGTTATTAAACTTAAAATTTGATCCAAAATCCGCTGCTGTGAGAAGGAGATGTCAACAGTAATAGAAGTTTCTTCCTTTGATAAAGGTTCAAGCGCTGCAAACTGGCTATCCAGTAGATCTGTCGGCATAAAATGACCTGCTCTCCTCTTCATACGATCGGCAATGACCTCTTTGGATCCAGACAAATGAATAAAAGTAATTCCTTCGCCAGCTTCCCGACGCAACAAATCTCTATATGAACGCTTAAGAGCAGAGCATCCTGTAAAAGCAAGACCCTCTGTTTTTGACATTTCCTGAGCTATTATTTTTAGCCATGGCCAACGATCTTCATCTGTTAGCGGTTCGCCATTGCTCATCTTCTTGATATTGACCATAGGATGGAACTCATCTCCTTCTAGATATGTTCCTCCAAGTTGGCCAACAAGAGCATTTCCAACCGTGGACTTGCCACAACCTGCAACTCCCATAACCACAAAGAGACGTTTATTGTTATTGATCTCAATCATACAAAAATGCTTATAAGCTAGCCGTGATTCCACCATCCACGTAAAGCGTATGGCCATTTACAAAGCTGGATGCGGCAGAACTTAGGAAAACGCAAGCGCCAACAAGCTCATCTACATTTCCCCACCTACCCGCAGGTGTTCGCTTTTCAAGCCAGGCACTGAATTCAGGGTCAACCACTAATGCTGCATTTAGCGGTGTATCAAAATAACCTGGAGCAATCGCATTGCACTGCAGACCATATTTCGCCCAGTCTGTTGCCATGCCTTTTGTTAAGTTTCCAACGGCACCCTTTGTGGCGGTATAAGGAGCAATACCAGGCCGAGCGAGCATGGTTTGGACTGATGCAATATTGATGATCTTTCCAGCCTTACGCCCTATCATATGACGCGCAACTGCTTGCCCAACACTGAACACAGAAGCGACATTTGTAGTCAGTAATTTTTGGAACATATCTGTGGGGTAATCTTCCAGTGCAGTTCTGAATTGCATACCGGCATTATTGACCAAAATATCAATGGCTCCGTGTTCTTTTTCAAATCCATCGACTGCGTCTCGCACGCCGTCATGATCTGTTGCATCAAAAGCCAGTTCAGTAACATTAATACCCTCAGACCTTAGTTGATCAGCGGCATTTTTTAGTTTTTCGACATCTCGACCATTTAAAATGATCTTGGCACCTGATGCCGCCAAACCTTTTGCAAGCGCGTATCCAATCCCTTGAGATGAGCCTGTGATCAATGCAGTTTTTCCATTAAGGTCAAATAAGTTCTGTGTCATCGTTTAACTTTCGAATTCTGTTGGCAAATTTTACTGGACAGTGTTTAGCTCCACGTCTATATGTTATCGATAACAATTACAAGCAATATCGGAACATTGAATGGCAAAAGTTGAAATTCTCCAAATCGGCCCTTATTCGGAGCGAGATGAAAAAATGCTGCGAGAACACTTCCATGTTCATCGATATTTTGAGGTTGATGACAAAGAAAATTTTATAAAAATGCATAGCTCATCAATTAAAGCGATCGCGACACGTGGTGACCTCGGCGCGGATCGTGAATTAATCCATTCATTTCCAAATCTGGAGATTATCAGCGTTTACGGTGTTGGTTTTGATGCCGTTGATATTGAGGCGGCAAAAGAAAAGAATATCCATGTAACGAACACACCGGATGTTCTGACAAAGGATGTGGCGGATCTAGCCGTCGCAATGATGTTAGCTCTTGGCCGAAACGTTGCAGGTGCCGAAACCTTCGTAAAATCGGGAGAATGGGCGCGCAAAGGCATGCTCCCTCTTACCCGGCGTGTTCATGGAAAACGTGTCGGCATTCTAGGTCTGGGGCGAATTGGTTATGAGATCGCGCGTCGGCTTACCGGTTTTGACATGGATATTTCCTACAGCGCCCGTGCACCGCATAATCTTAAAGAAGATTGGCCGTTTATCGCTAACACCATAGAATTAGCAAAGAACAGCGACATTCTCTTTGTGTCGCTCTCAGCCTCGGCAGAAACAAAACACATTATCAACAAAGACGTGCTCAATGCGCTTGGACCGGATGGGATGGTAATCAATGTTTCTCGTGCTGCAAATATAGATGAAACTGCACTTTTGGACGCGCTAGAGGCGGGCACTGTCGGGTCAGCCGCGCTTGATGTGTTTGAAGGTGAACCTCATCTCAACCCACGATTTCTTGAGCTTGATAATGTGTTATTACAACCCCACCATGGCTCTGGTACAGTCGAAACACGCGAGGCAATGGGTGACCTTGTTCTTGCAAATCTCATAGCTCAATTTGATGGTAAACCACTACTATCTCCGGTTACATAAGGTAATTTTATGCGTTCGATTGTAATTCACAAAGCTAAAGATCTTCGAATTGAAGAGACTCAACTTGATACGCTAAAGGCAGGTGAAGTTTTAATTCGCATCGCAACAGGCGGTATCTGCGGCTCCGATCTCCATTACTACAATCATGGCGGAATTGGCGATACAATTAAAGTCAAAGAACCAATGATTCTGGGCCACGAAGTTTCCGGTTACATCGAGGAACTAGGTGAAGGTGTTAGTGGGTTTGCCGTTGGTGACCTTATTGCTCTGTCACCATCACGACCCTGCAATAACTGCCAATATTGCGCCGAAGGTTTACAAAATCATTGTGAAAATATGCGGTTTTATGGATCAGCAATGCCGTTCCCACATATTCAAGGCGCATTCCGGGAGAAGATTGTCGCCAATGCAAACCAATGCGTCAAAGCGAATGGGCTAACTGCTGGAGAAGCTGCGATGGGTGAGCCATTGTCAGTTTGCCTACATGGTGTCCGTCGCGCTGGAGAAATGTTAGGAAAGAAAGTACTGATCACGGGGTCTGGTCCCATTGGCACATTATGTGTACTGGCAGCGCGTGCAGCGGGTGCTGCAGAAATTATAGTCACAGATCTCGAAGATGCAGCTCTTGCCTATGCTACAAAAGTTGGCGCAGATAAAGTTATTAATATGGCCAAAGCAAGCGCAGACCTTGATCAGTACAAAGCTGGCAAAGGATATTTTGATGTCTTGTTTGAATGCTCGGGCGCAGCTCCGGCTCTCGCTGCTGGAATTTCGACCATGCGTCCTCGTGGCGTGGTGATGCAACTCGGCCTTGGCGGGGATATGACAGTTCCAATGCAGGCACTTACTGCCAAAGAGCTAGATTTACGCGGCTCATTCCGTTTTCATGAGGAATTTGAAATTGCTGTTCGCCTTATGCAGCAAAAACAAATTGATGTACGTCCTTTAATTTCCCACACAGTGAAACTGGATGACGCCATCAAAGGTTTTGAAATCGCCGGAGACCGCACCCAAGCAATGAAGGCCCAAATAGAGTTCTCCACTTAACCAAGTGGAGACAAGCTCTTTAGCTGAAATCTACCTGTGCGCCGACAGCCTCAAGCGCCGCGAGTGCAACCTCAATATCTTGTTCGCCAGAACCTGATCCCACTCCGATACCACCCACACAAACACCATCTTTGATGATAGGTAAGCCGCCTGCTAAGCCAGTAACATTACCAGATGTTGCTGCGGAGATTGCAGGCCTTACAGCTTCTGGGACATTTGAACTTGGTCCACGAATGGATGCCGCCGTTAATGCTTTCGACAGGGCACTTTTGCGACTTAAGAACTTTGCGCCAGTCATTCTGATTTCGCCAAGAAGCTCGCCGCTTGCATCAACAATGACGACACATTGCGGCTGATCCAGAGCTTCTGCTTTCTTAACAGCAGCCTGAAGCATTGCCAAAGTTGCGCTGTGAGTTAGGATGAGATTTGTTTTAAAATTCATGTGGGTTTTCCACTTGTTGTTTACAAAATATATGTTATCGATAACAAAAATTGATGCGGAGATAAATAGATGTCGTTCTATGAAGCAGCGGATCCACTCTTTTCTACCTATGTGCTGGGAAATGCGCCTGTTAAACAATTAGCAACTGGTTTTGACTGGGTAGAAGGCCCTGTCTGGTTCGGAGATGCAAATTGCCTTCTGTTCTCTGACATTCCAAATAATCGAATCATGAGATGGACCCCGGGTGATGGTATTTCTATCTATCGCGAACCATCAAACTACACCAATGGCCATACGCGGGATCTGCAAGGGCGGCTCGTTTCGTGTGAACATGGCACACGTAGAGTGACGCGAACCGAGCATGATGGATCAATCACCATTATTGCCGACAGTTTCGAAGGGAAACCTCTAAACTCGCCAAATGATGTTATCGTAAAATCAGATGGTTCAATTTGGTTCTCCGATCCGCATTATGGCATCATGACCAATTATGAAGGCTTCAAGTCCAAACAAGAACTTCCGTGTCAGGTTTATCGGATTAATCCCGATATCAAAGAGATTTCGGCTGTTGTTACCGATCTTGACTGTCCCAACGGGCTCGCCTTTTCTCATGATGAGACGAAATTATATGTGGCTGACACGGGAAAGATATTTGACGAGAATGCCAATCGCCTTATTCGCTGTTATGCCGTTGAGGGAAACAATGTCGATGACGGCACAGACTTTCATACAGTAGCGCCTGGGTGTGCCGATGGTTTCCGGCTAGATGAAGACGGAAATGTATGGACATCTGCCGGAGATGGCGTGCATTGCATCAGCCCGACTGGTAAATTTCTGGGTAAAATCCTTGTTCCTGAAACTGTCTCGAACATATGTTTTGGTGGTAGAGCAAAGCATCAATTGTTCATCACAGCGACAACCAGCCTCTACACCATTACTTTAAACAGAAGCGGTATTCAGAAACCCTAGATTGCACCTAGTTAAACAGTTTCACCAGGAATAAGGCGCGTTTCAACAACGGTTACGTCTTTTGTCGGCTCATTCCGAATTCGGGCAACAAGCGCCTCGGCTGCCGCCTTTCCTAAAGTCTGGGTTGCCACTGTTGTGGTCGTCAGTTTACGTGGGAGTACAGAGGTAACCTCCATCCCGCCCCAACCGGCAATCGCGATATCGGCAGGAACATCTATGCCAAGTTTTTGACAATAGAATAGGCCACCTACAGCCATCGTATCATCTTGATAATAAATAGCATCGATGTCACTTGTGCGGCTAAGTACATTTTCGGTTCCGTAATAACCTGAATAAAAACCTGCATGATCGACCAAAATCTCTTTGGATACCAAACCAAGCGACATATCACTTAATGCTGCCTCAAACCCATCAAGTCTCGTCTCATTGGTACCACCCTCATTTCGATTAGCCCCAACGTAGGCGATTTTCTGATAGCCTTTAGACAGCATATATCTAGCCATCTCGTGCCCGCAATCGAAATGATTGAAACCCACGGAAACATCTAATGGGCTGGTATTTAAGTTCCAAATCTCAACAATTGGTATAGCTTGTGCTTTTAAAATATCGAGCGTCGCTGGCGTATGTTTTCGACCGCTCAGAATAACACCTGCCGGGCGCCATGCCAAAATGGCGCGTAACCATTCTTCCTCAGTGTCAGACGATCTCTCGTGCGCACCAATCATCGTCTGATAACCGTACTTTAGAAATGTACGATCTATTGAATCCAACACCGGGCCATAAAGGCCACTGGTTAAACTAGGAACGGAAACACCAATGAGAGTTGATGTTTCAAATGAGCCAAATGCGGCTGCAATCCGATTAGGCACATAGCCCAAACGATCAACCTGCTGCATAACCTTGTTGCGCGTTTCTTCTGTGAAACCATCAGCATTTCTTAACACGCGTGAAGCCGTCATCTTGGAAACTCCTGCAGCAGCAGCCACTTCACTTAATGTTGCCCCTCGTTTTCTCGTTGATTTTTTTGCCAATTTCGCGCCGCTCTAAAAAAGTAAGTTATCGGTAACATTTTGCTTGACTCTGATAATATTTGCAAGACATTATAGGCGTATGTTACCGGTAACATGCAAATTGAGGTACTGTTAACTGGGTGGTGGAGGAGAATAAAATGCCAAAGTCAGCGCAAAATGGCTTGTTTTTCGATGATATCGTCAAATCATTTGGCGGTACGCTTGCACTACGTGGCGTATCATTACATGTTGCTCGCGGTGAAATCGTTGCGCTTTTGGGAGAAAATGGCGCTGGCAAGTCAACACTTATCAAGGTTCTTGGCGGTATTCACAATCCAGATTCAGGCCATGTCTCTATTGATGGAACACGCTATACTCACTCTCCTTCACGACTGGATGAACGGCAAGCGGTAGCATTTATCCACCAAGATTTAGGTTTGGTGGAATGGATGACTGTTGCTGAAAACATGGCTTTAGCACAAGGTTTTGCACGTAGACTTGGTTTAATCGATTGGAAGAACGCGGAAGATAATGCAGCACGTGCACTTAGAAAAGTTAATTGTGATTTTGACCCAACAACCCGAGTGTCTGACCTTAGCCGAACAGAAAAATCACTTGTAGCAATTGCAAGAGCTTTATCTGTTGAATGCGATTTTTTAGTTTTGGATGAACCAACAGCCTCTCTCCCTGCGGACGAAGTGGAACGCTTGTTCAATGCGCTTCGTCCGTTAAAGGAAGCAGGCGTGGGGATGATATATGTTTCTCATCGCCTTGATGAAGTCTTCAAGATTGCTGATCGCGTTGCTGTTTTGCGGGATGGAATGATGGTTGGGATGCGTGACATTGCTCATACGAACCCTCCAGAATTGGTTAACCTTATCGTGGGTAAGAAAACCCGGGAGATTGATCGTCCAGGGGTTAATCTTGGCGCACCTGTTATTCAAACTCGTGCCTTATGCTCCGGTATTGCCGGCCCGCTTGATATGAAAATCAATCATGGTGAAATCGTAGGGTTGGTTGGACTACGCGGCGCAGGCCACGAGGAAATTGGGCGCAGTTTTTACGGTGCCAGTCCATTTACCGGCGAAATTATTCTTGATGGAGAGAAGCCCGATCTAAGCACACCAAGAGCGGCAATGAAATCAGGGGTCGGTCTTGTTGCACGTGATCGTGTTGTTGAATCTATCGCACCAAGTCTAACCATTCGCGAGAATGCTTATTTGAACCCTGAAGCTACCGGACGCGGGTTATTCTCATTCATGTCGTCAAAGACCGAAGACAGTAAAGCATATGAATTGGGGCATGATTTAGGACTTAGCCCAAATGATCCAACACTCGCGATTGAAGCCTTATCGGGCGGAAACCAACAAAAGGTTATTGTCGGGCGCTGGTTAGCGACTAACCGCAAATTATTGATTGCAGAGGACCCTACAGCTGGTGTTGATGTGGGCGCAAAAGCTGAAATCTATGCATTGTTGTTTGAAGCACTATCCACTGGAATGGGCGTGATCGTGGTTTCTACGGATTTTGAAGAAGTCGCCGCGATTTGTCATCGCGCTATTGTCTTTAGTCGGGGACAGGTCGTCGAAGAACTTTCCGGCGTTAGCCTTTCGACCGAAACACTTATTCAAGCAGCTTCCGCTGGGGACGTTGCTCAAAATTCACCCGAACTTGAAGCGGGTAGGAGTTAGTTATGCAATCTATTGAATCTGGCGCTCTTGAGCCAACAAAAGCAGAAGTAAAGGGTTTGAGTTTCGGAGAAAAACTAGTCCGCTATATACCAGTTTATGGTCTGTTAATCCTTACCATCTCTCTGATAATTCTTTTCTCCATCATGTTGCCGGATACTTTTCCGACGATGCTGAATCTTCGCGCTATTTTATCTGACAAAGCCATTATTGCACTACTTAGCCTTGCTGCAATGATCCCCATGGCCGCGGGGCGTATTGATTTAACGGTTGGATATGGAATTGTGCTTTGGCATATTCTAGCGATCTCACTTCAAACACTTTACGGAGTTCCCTGGCCTGCTGCTGTATTGATTGTCATCATACTTGGCGCATTGGTTGGTTTTCTAAATGGTGTTTTGGTTGAGGTTGCAAAAATTGACTCTTTCATCGCAACATTGGGAACAGGCACTGTACTTTATGCATTAGCTTTATGGCACACTGGTGGCCGTCAGGTTGTAGGCGCTTTACCCGATGGGTTTTATTCCATCAGCGGTACATTCATCTTTGGCTTACCGATCACCGCATATTACGTATTTGTCATTACGATAGCGCTCTGGCTTGTGCTTGAATATACACCCATGGGCCGATATCTTTATGCGATTGGCGCAAATCAAAAAGCTGCCGAACTCAATGGCATTCCAACACGAAAATTTGTTGTTGGCACCTTCGTAGCATCAGGGATCATGACGGCTCTGGCAGGCGTTATCCTTGCGGCAAAACTAAGAATTGGTCAGGCAAGTGTTGGCCTCGAATATTTACTCCCCGCTCTTGTAGGCGCTTTCTTAGGATCAACAACAATAAAACCCGGCCGCGTAAATGTGTGGGGCACCATTATTGGTGTATCCATTCTTGCTGTGGGCATTTCAGGAATTCAGCAATTTGGCGGCTCGTTCTGGGTTGAGCCGATGTTTAATGGCGCAACATTATTGATCGCCATTGGAATTGCTGGCTATGCGCAAAGACGAAAGGGCGCAGTCAAAAAATAATTAAACTTCATCAGCAACTATGGAGGTAACCATGCTGAAACGTACATTTATGAAAGTCCTGCTAGCAGGCACAATTATTGCAGGTTCAAGCTTTTCGGCTGCGAACGCTCAGATGGCGAAATGGGATGGCCCGACCACCGGACCAAAAGCAGCAGATAGTAAGACAATTGTTGTTCTGGCTGGCGATCTAAAAAACGGTGGCATCTTGGGTGTTACCAATGGCGTTGAAGAAGCTGCCGAAAAAATTGGTTGGAACGTACGCGTAATTGATGGCGCTGGTTCAATTTCAGGCCGTACTGCTGCATTTGGACAAGCGATGGCATTGCAACCCGCAGGTATTGTTATCAACGGTTTTGATGCTGTTGAACAACAAGCTGCGCTTGAAACCGTTGCAGCCGCCAAAATCCCTATGGTATCTTGGCACTCAGGTCCAAAAATTGGCTGCGATGCACCGGGCGGCATCTTCGCAAATGTATCAACGGATGCCATGACTGTTTCTGAAACGGCCGCTGAATGGGCAGTTGAAGATGCTGGCGGTAAGCCTGCCGTTGTTATCTTCACAGATTCAACCTACCAGATTGCAATTGATAAAGCAGATCGCATTAAAGAAACCATTGAGAAAATGGGTGGCACCGTTCTTGAGTATGTAGATACGCCTATTGCCGATACATCTGCTCGAATGGGCCCTCTGACAACGTCATTATTGCAGAAATACGGTGCAAAATGGACGCATGCCCTGGCTATTAATGACTTATATTTTGACTTTATGGGCCCTGCACTTGCCGCAGCTGGTATTGCTGGGGATGGGGCACCTAAAGCAGGCTCGGCAGGCGATGGTTCTGAGGCAGCTTTTCAGCGCATTCGCACAAATCAGTATCAAGCGATCACCGTAGCCGAGCCTTTAAATTTACAAGGTTGGCAGCTCGTGGATGAGTTGAACCGTGCAATCCAGGGTGAAGCGTGTTCTGGTTACATAACTTCACCTGCACTTGTTACGGAAGAAGGCCTTAAGGCTATGGGTGATAGCAATCAATTTGACCCCCAGTCGCCATACCGTGAAGCATACGCAAAAATCTGGGGCAAATAGGCCATCTAAGCGTTACAAAAGGCGGCCAAGTTGGCCGCCTTTTTATGTGTAATAAATGATATTGCATTCAGTTTCTAACTGCATTTCCATCTCCCCATTAATCAGAACAGATCTGAAATCCCCAAACTTGCGAATTATAACTTGCTCAATCAAAGCGATTCTGCAAAAACAACAGAGATGGTTTTTGAAAGCTAGACAGCGGACGAAAATAAAAGGGAACATAGCAAGGCGTATCCAAAAGGAACCTAATCTATGGCTGCCCCCGCAACTGTATGTGGTTGTTAATCTCGTTATACCACTGGCCAACTTGGCTGGGAAGGTGAGAAAAACATGAAACCATGAGCCAGGAGACCTGCCATCAGCAACCGGCCGAACCGGCCAAAACTTAAACTCGCGCACGGTGGGTGCGAACAAGGAGTAATATAATGCATGTAGAACCTGGCGTCGTTGATGGCGCAAAAATCGCTTTGAGCTATGCAACTGCAGTTGGTGCTGCTGGCCTTTTAGGAAAAATGGCACTTGATACAATTAAGCATGATGGTGGTATCTCAGCACTAGCAGTAAGAAGTGTAATTTCAACCATTTTGGTATTTGTTTTCTTTCAAGTACTTCCCCATTATCCAGTTGGCGTTTCGGAAGTTCACTTTATTTTGGGCTCAACCCTTTATCTTTTGTTTGGCGGCGGTGCCGCAGCAATTGGTTTGGCGGCAGGCCTTCTTCTTCAAGGCGTATTGTTCGCACCAATTGATTTGCCGCAATATGGCATCAACTTAACAACATTGCTTGTTCCGCTTTGGGCTGTTGGTATGCTTGCAAAGCGCATTATTGCGCCAAAAACGGCTTATGTGGATCTATCCTATAAACAAGCACTTGCGCTATCGACAACATACCAAGCCGGCATTGTTGGCTGGGTTGCGTTCTGGGCATTTTATGGCCAAGGCTTTGGCGCAGAAAACCTGTCTAGCGTTGCGTCATTCGGTGCCGCTTACATGCTTGTCATTCTTGTTGAACCAATTGCTGATTTGGCAGTCCTATACGGTGCAAAAACACTTCGCGGGGCTTCAAACTCACCCATATTATACAATCGCCTGCATAATCCTGCGGCATAGTAGTCCTTATTCCCAAATCCAAAAATGATTTGGAGCATTTAAGGAAAGTATCAATAGCAGCATAATTTTGCTGCTATTTTTGTTGGTGCTAGAGAAACTTCTTTGCGGCATCAGATCAAATATTTGCCTGTTTTACCGCAAATTCGCTATGCTATTTCAACAAAAGTTAGAAATGGCGGAGAGGAAGGGATTCGAACCCTCGAGACAGTTGCCCGCCTACACGCTTTCCAAGCGTGCGCCTTCGACCACTCGGCCACCTCTCCGTTCTTATCGCGTTATACGGTGATAAGATTAAACACTAGCTCGGTAGTTCTTGCTAGGATTTCCGCGCAATATAGCCAGAACCAATGTTTTAGCAATCACTTTCTAGTATTTTTGTTGCAAAATTCGACAAGCTGATAGAAGCAAAATATCTGGTGGCATTGCACAATCTAGATACGTAAATTAAGTCTATGCCAAGATTTACAATACGACCTTCAGAAAAGTTTAAAACGAATGAGATTTATTTTCCGCTTTATCAGTATCATCTGCCTCATTATTGCAATCATTGTTGGGGTTGTGGATGCACTCCACTCGGTCGTTGTCGGTCAGCTAACGCTTGCTCCTCTCGGTGAATCTTGGGAAGGGTTTAATCCGGAATCTCTGGAACTTGTAACAACGCTCATTCAGGCCTATCTTTTAGAAGAAGCGTGGGACCCGGTCGCGCAATGGATATTACTACAGCCAAGTTCGGTAGTATTTTTAGTGCTGTCATTTTTGTTCTATGCGCTAAGCTATAAACGCGAAAAACCCGAAGATCGTTTTTTTACGCGATAAGTTGCAAAGGATGAATGATGTTGTTTGAGAATTTTTTTTCGAAAAAAACACAAATGCCAACTCCGGCAGACGCATTACCTGGTCGCAGTGATGCCATAGCGACATCTGAGTTTCATTTTGTCAATCAGATGTCTTTAAAAGGCCCATGGCCGGATAACCTGGAAACTGCCTATTTTGGGATGGGCTGCTTTTGGGGTGTTGAACGTCTCTATTGGCAAATTGACGGTGTTTTTGTCACGGCAACTGGTTATGCCGGGGGCATTACACCTAACCCTACTTATGAAGAAACGGTCACAGGACAAACAGGACACACAGAGATTGTGCAAGTCGTTTTTGATTCCAGAAAAGTTACATTTGAACAGCTTCTAAAAACATTCTGGGAAGAACACGACCCAACTCAAGGCATGCGCCAAGGCAATGATGTGGGTACAACTTATCGCTCTGCAATATATACGACTACTAGAGCTCAACTAGAAGCCGCCAAATTAAGTTTAAAACAATATCAAAAAAACCTTAGTAAAGCAGGTGTTTCCTCAGAAATTACAACCGAGATTAAGCCGCTTGATACTTTTTATTATGCTGAGGGATATCACCAGCAATATCTGGCAAAAAACCCCGGTGGCTATTGTAACCTTCGAGGAACGGGCGTTACTTGTGTTAAATCCTAAGTGAATTACTCATCAATCACATGATTGAATTGTGAGAAATTGCTTATTACAGTTGTTATTCTCCTGCCAATGTTTAGTGTGAGCAGATGATTTTTCTCTCACGGGCAAACTCCCATCTGTCCGCATTCGCATGAGCCGGCACACATTTTGACTAACAAAAAATCTATTAAAGATCCCCATATATTAAGTAATCTTGTTAGCCAGGAAAGCCGTGCATCAGCGACGCCGATGATGGAACAATTCATTGAGATCAAAGCGACAAACCCAGACTCACTTTTGTTCTACCGTATGGGTGATTTTTATGAACTATTTTTTGACGATGCTGTGGATGCATCTCGCGCACTGGGCATAACACTGACCAAGCGCGGTCAACATATGGGCGAAGATATTCCCATGTGTGGCGTGCCCGTCCATGCTGCTGATGATTATTTGCAAAAACTAATTGCTTTAGGTTTCCGTGTATCTGTTTGCGAACAAACAGAAGCTCCAAGCGAGGCAAAAAAACGTGGAGCCAAGTCTGTTGTGCGGCGTGATGTCGTCAGGCTTGTCACACCGGGAACGCTGACAGAGGAAAAACTTCTTACCCCATCGCAATCAAATTATCTGATGACAGCCGCTCGCCTTAAAACAAGTGGTGAGCATGAGTTCGCACTTGCATGGGCAGATATCTCAACAGGACAATTTCGGGTTTGTACATCAACAAAGACCAGACTCCTAGCTGATATTTTGCGCATTGAACCAAATGAATTGGTTGTTTCAGAAAACCTTTTTCATGATGAAGATCTTCGCGCAACATTTGATATTTTGGGAACGACAGCTGTCCCTCAACCCGCTGTGATGTTTGATAGTACGGTTGCCGAAGATCGTATAAAGCGGTTCTTTGATATTTCCGCACTTGATGGCATAGGTAATTTTTCTCGGGTAGAATTGGCAGCAATTGCGGCTACCATCGGCTATATTGAAAAAACGCAACTGGATGAACGCCCGCCATTGGAAAAACCTTCTCGGGATGGAGATGGGCAAAATCTGTTTATTGACCCAGCAACACGTGCAAACCTAGAACTTGTCAGGACTTTATCTGGCGAGAAAAACGGAAGTCTGCTTAAAGCAATAGATCGAACTGTAACTGGTGGTGGTGGCCGCCTTTTAGCAGAACGCCTCATGTCACCACTTACTGACCCTGACGAAATTAATACTCGGCTTGATTCGGTGAGTTGGTTTATCAAAGACAATATGCTATCCGAACAACTTGCAGAAGCACTCAAGGCTATGCCAGATATGCCACGTGCATTATCACGTCTTGCTCTCAATCGAGGAGGGCCACGAGACCTCGGTACATTGCGTATGGGCATTAGCACGTCAAGGGAAGTTCTATCCATATTTGGGGATCGGCATATGCCGGTTGAGATCTCAGATGCTGTTACACATCTATCCTCACTACCAGCGGAACTTCTTGATAGCTTAAATAAGACACTTTCTGACGAATTACCGCTGCTTAAGCGCGATGGTGGTTTCATAAAGAAAGGCTACCACGAAACATTAGATGAGTGCCTAGCTTTGCGTGATCAATCTCGGCAGGTTATTGCCGGGTTGCAACTCAAATATGCAGAAGAAACATCTGTAAAAAACCTTAAGATCAAGCACAATAATATGCTTGGTTACTTCATTGAAGTAACTGCACAAAACGCTAGTGCCTTAACATCGGATGATGAAGCAAAGGCTAAATTTATTCACCGGCAAACGATGGCCAACGCTATGCGTTTTACCACCACAGAGTTGGCGGAACTTGAAAGCAAAATTGCAAACTCTGCCAATGAAGCAATACAAATAGAATTAAGCTTATTCGACGAACTTTGCGAACTCGTCGTCAAACATGCATCCTTAATCAAAAATATAGCTGATGCGATATCTACAATTGACGTTGCCATCGCAAATGCTGATTTGGCCCAAGAGCAGGGATATTGCCGTCCACAAGTGGACCATTCACATGAATTTAACATAGTCGCAGGTCGTCACCCGGTTGTTGAACAAGCACTTCGACTACAATCAGCTGATCCGTTTGTTGCAAATGATTGCAATCTTTCACCGAATGAAACAGAACAAAACGCAGCAATTTGGTTGCTTACTGGTCCTAATATGGGTGGTAAATCAACTTTTCTTCGCCAAAATGCACTTATCGCTATAATGGCACAAATGGGTTCTTATGTTCCCGCGGGGCATGCTCATATTGGTATCGTGGACCGCCTATTTTCTCGCGTGGGAGCTTCCGATGATCTGGCTCGTGGACGCTCGACATTTATGGTCGAGATGGTCGAAACAGCAGCTATCCTTAATCAAGCTACCGAAAGATCACTCGTCATCCTGGATGAAATTGGCCGCGGCACATCAACTTTTGATGGGCTTTCAATTGCATGGGCTGCCGTTGAACATCTACACGAAGTAAATTGTAGCCGTGGACTATTTGCAACACATTTTCATGAACTTACAGCCTTATCAGATAAATTGGTCCGTCTTTCGACGGCCACCATGAAGGTCAAAGAGTGGGATGGCGATGTAGTATTTTTGCATGAAGTCGGGCCTGGCACTGCTGATCGATCATATGGAATTCAAGTTGCCCGACTTGCTGGATTGCCAGATATTGTAGTTAATCGCGCGCGCGAAGTTCTAAAACAACTCGAAGAAAATGATAGAGAAAATCCAGCTCAACAACTTATTGATGACTTGCCGCTATTTTCCGTCAAAGCCGATATACCAACGCATCATGGAAAGAATGAACCGAGTGAAGTAGAAAATCTTTTGCAAAGCCTCAATCCAGATGATATGTCGCCACGCGAAGCCCTTGAAAAGCTTTACGAGCTAAAGCACCATCAAAACAAAAATGAGACTTAAAATGCCATCTATTGATATCCTTTGTATCGGAAATGCTATTGTGGATATTATCGCGCGTTGTGATGATAAATTTCTCGAAGACAATGGCATTATCAAAGGTGCCATGAATCTGATCGATTCTGATCGAGCTAAAACACTATATGCACGCATGGGACCGGCCATTGAAACATCTGGCGGAAGTGCTTGCAACACCGCCGCAGGCGCAGCAGGATTTGGCGCAAAAACAGCTTTGTTTGCAAAAATTTCCAATGATCAACTCGGTGAGATTTTTACCCATGACATTCGTGCCATTGGCACGCAATTTGAAAGTGTGCCATTAGACGGAACACCACCGACTGCTCGATCCATGGTGTTTGTTACACCTGATGCGGAACGAACGTTTAACACCTACCTTGGTGCTTGCGTTGAGATCGGGCCAGAAGATATCGATGTGCAAGTCGTAGCTGATTCAAAGGTTACATATTTCGAAGGCTACCTGTGGGATCCACCGCGTGCAAAAGATGCCATCCGCTTGGCATCAAAGATAGCTCATGAGAATGGCCGATTGGTGGCCGGATCACTCTCTGATTCTTTTTGTGTTGATCGTCATCGCGTAGAGTTTTTGGACCTTATTAGAACAGGTACGATTGACATCGTTTTTGCCAATGAAGATGAAGTAAAATCTCTCTACGAGACCGATAGTTTTGACGTAGCGGTTGAAAATCTGCGCCGCGATTGCAATTTTGCAACCGTGACACGTGGTCCAAAAGGCTCGATCGTTATCAATGGAGATGAAACTATTATCGTAGATGGCCATCATGTCGAAAATATTGTTGATACATCTGGCGCTGGCGATCTTTATGCAGCTGGTTTCTTATATGGCTTTACCCACGATCATGACTTAGAAACATGTGCCAAATTAGGAAACTTTATTGCATCGCAAGTCATTCAGTATATTGGACCAAGACTGCAAGTATCAATTCCAGATCTTGTTAAAGAATCCGGTATTCTGAAATAAACTAACGCACAATAACAGGTTGATCGAAGTATCAATTTTAACAATAAAGCTGCTGGCTACACAATTGCCAGCAGCGTAAGATTAAAGCAACCGAACAGATATTCCGCCATCAACGCTAAGCTGTGCGCCCGTTACAAAACTTGATCGATCAGATAACAAGTATAACGCCGATTGCGCAATCTCTTTTGGGTCAGCCAGGCGTTTCAACGGATGCAAGTTCGCAATAAATTCCTGAGTATCGGGATCATCTCCCGCCATTGCAGTTTTTGTTCCTCCAGGAAGGATAGCGTTTACACGGATACCCCCGCCAGCATGTTCAGATGCAAGTGCCTGCGTTAATCCTGTCATCCCAGCTTTTGAGGCTGCATAAGCGGCCATTCCCGGCATCCCGCCATTGCTGGACCCAACAAAAGAACTAGTGAACACAATAGCTCCTTTTCCCTGTGTAATCATGGCTGGTATTTGGGCTTTAGAAGCATAAAATGCGCTGGATAAGTTGGCCGCAATTACAGCATCCCAATTTGCTGAATCCATCTCAGAAACCGGACCCATGTTCCCCATGATTCCCGCGTTATTAAATGCACCATCAAGTTTGCCATACTTTTCTAATGCATGATCCACGAGCTGCTTGGAATAGGCTTCGTCAGTCACATCACCGATAAGGTAGGATGCTTTGCCATTACTAAGAATAATTTGATCAACTACTTTTTTCAATTCGGCTTTACGCCTTGCGCCGAGAACTACGTTAGCGCCTTCCGAGGCAAAAAGCAGAGCGGCGGCAGCGCCGATACCACTGCTTGCACCAGTAATAATGATTGTTTTATTTTTTAGCTCCATAATCATGCCTTTCTGTTTTGCACGACTATGCTTTATTAAATTCACCTCTATTCAAACCACCCGATTCTTGCGTTAATCAAAATGCATGGAATCAGTGCGCAAGGGAATACATTTCCAGAAGAATCATCACCTGAAAATAAGGAGCTGAATTGAAAAATTAGACCTATCGATCTTTAAAACCAATAATGTCCAAGTTATTCTTTAGAATCAATATCTTGTTCGACAATTTTAGGTCCACCTTTGGCGACACCAACCATGGCTGGTCGTAAAACACGGGTGCCAATAACGTAACCATCCTGCACCACATTAACCACCGTGTTGTTTGGTGTTTCTGTATCAGGAACTTCGAACATCGCTTGATGGAAATTTGGATCAAATTTCTTACCCATTACGTCAAGCTTCTTAACACCATGACGCTCCAATGCAGAAAGCATTGAACGCTCAGTCATTTCAACGCCTTCCAATAACGCTTTCAGATTTTCATCTGCAGCGCCATCTTCTGCTTTTGGAGCAGCTTCAATCGTACGACGTAAATTATCCGCAACACCAAGCATATCTTTAGCAAAACTAGAAACAGAAAATGTTTTAGCATCTTGTATTTCACGCTGCGTGCGTTTCCGCAGGTTTTGCATGTCAGCAACTGCACGAAGCGCATCATCTTTAAGCGTCTGGTTTTCAAGCAAGAGTTTTTCAAGCACTTCATGATCATTAGATTGATCAGCTTCGCCTGCCTCTTCTTCATTCAACGAGGAAGCGTCGATCTTTTCTTCAGCCTTGTTTAACGCCTCAAGAATTTCTTCAAGTTTGTTATCAACGTTTTCAGAACCACTATTTTCGGGGGCTTCCTGACTCATTGTTCGGAATTCTCACTTTTTACAATTTTTGAATTTCCAACTGCATATCGACATTATATGGCAAAAATCAAGAGCTAATCCGTCAAATATGTAAATAACCTCCAATCCAAAACATTGAATTATCTACTCCTAGATACGAAATTTGAGACGAAGAATTGCAAATAACGCATATTTAATGCCGATTTGGTACCATTTTCACACATTGTTGCGTTGCAATACACACGGAGCATGCTAACTTGATCCATCCAAATGCGGAAAACTATAAAGGCGGCTATATATATGTTTTATAACTTTCATGAGCTTAATCATGCGGCTATTGCTCCGATGCGTGCCTATGCAGATGCGCTCCGATTTGCTTACGAGAGCCCTGCCAATCCCTTTTCCAAATCGCCAATGGTACGCTCTCTTTCCGCAGGCCTAGAAGTATTTGAACGCACGACACGCCGTTATGGGAAGCCAGATTTTGGATTGGAAACTACGCAGATCGATGGCAAGACAGTCGCCGTCGAAGAAAATATTATTTGGTCGAAACCTTTTTGTGATCTCCTGCATTTCAAGCGAGACCTTCCAAAAAGCTGCAAGTCACAGCCAAAAATTCTCCTTGTAGCTCCAATGTCCGGTCATTACGCAACACTTTTGCGGGGAACAGTTGAAACACTCCTTCCACATGCTGAAATTTATATAACAGATTGGACGGACGCTCGCATTGTTCCAAAAGCCGTCGGCAGCTTCGATCTTGATGATTATATCGACTACATAATTGATATGTTTGACACATTGGGACCAGATACACATGTCATGTCAGTTTGCCAGCCGTCTGTGCCTGTGTTAGCTGCGGTCTCACTTATGGAAGCACGTAAGAGTAAGAACACGCCTCGCTCCATGACCCTCATGGGTGGCCCCATTGATACGCGTGTGAATCCAACCGGAGTAAATAAACTCGCTCAATCCAAACCATTGTCTTGGTTTGAAGAAAACGTAATCATGTCAGTGCCTTGGCCGCTTAAAGGTTTTGGTCGTCGTGTTTATCCAGGATTTCTTCAACTATCAGGCTTCATGTCTATGAACTTGGATAAGCATGTTGAAGCAAAGAGTAAGTTCTTCATGAATCTGGTCAAGGGTGATGGAGATACAGCAGAAAAACATCGTGAATTTTATGATGAATATATGGCTGTAATGGATTTAACCGAGGAGTTCTATCTTCAAACGGTTGACGTTGTGTTCATTACACATGCGTTGCCGAAAGGTGAAATGATGCATCGCGGCGAACTTGTTGACACAAGAAGCATCAAGAAGTGCGCTCTTTTCACAATCGAAGGCGAAAATGATGATATTACTGGTGTTGGGCAAACCCAAGCAGCACATACTCTTTGCCCTAATATTCCTAAGACTAAACGTGAACACTATATGCAACCAGATGTTGGGCATTATGGTGTGTTTTCCGGCTCCCGATTTAGAAAAGAAATTGCGCCCCGTATTTTAAAGTTTACTGCAAATCTTAATAACAAGGTCGGTTAGAGTTACATTGGCTTTCCGATTTATTGAAAAATTTATCTAAATCTAGAATATGTGTAAGTTATTGATTCTAATTTATTTTCCATTATAATTTTCTGTAATTTATTGCGAATGACCTTCTTGCGTGGTTGAATTTATCCATCTGCCTCACAACATCTATATTGTAAGGAGGCACAAATGCCTCACCAACATGAGGATAAAAGATGATACAATCAGCACTAGTACGTCCCGCATGGACGCCTGTAACCATCGCTCTGATGGTATTGGGTTTTATGGTTTTTTGGCCGCTTGGTCTTGCCATGATCGCCTATATTATTTGGGGTGAACGTTTGGATGAATTTAAATCTGAAATGAATAATGCAACAGATGGATTCTTCAGATCTTGTCGTAGATCTGGTTCTGGATTTGGTCGAAGCCGCTCACATTACAATTCGGGCAATATGGCTTTTGACGAATGGCGAGATGAAGAACTTCAACGTTTGGACGAAGAACGTCGTAAGCTTGATGCAATGCGTGAAGAATTTGACGCACATATGCGTGATTTACGCAGAGCGCGTGACAAAGAAGAGTTTGATGCATTTATGCAATCTCGATCCAAGTCAGGCAAAAAAAACAAAAAATCGTCAGTTCCAAAAACAACTGACTGATAGATTAGATGAAACGGCGCTTTAGCGCCGTTTTTCTTCGTTAGAATGATTAAATTATTCTACGCAAAACGAATCAGTTAAAATGGTTGCATGCTCTCCTTTTTGAAGAAAACAGCCAATGATAGGCCCCAAGACAGATTTATTGATGTTGGTGATCGATCATTACCACTCAAGATTCGTCCCCACGCGCGCGCGAAGCGCATCACCTTACGCATTGATCCTGGCGGGCGAGGACTAAGCCTTACGATCCCACAAAAACTTCCCGAACATGAGATTAATGAATTTTTGGAGAAGTACCATGGCTGGATTTTAACAAAGCTGGCCAAGTTTCCCAAAGATGATGAACTCATTGAGGGTGGATATATTAAAATTCGCGGCCAAGATCATCTTATAGAACGCACAGGGAAAATTCGCGGAATAACTGAAACTGTTCAGTTGGATGGAGAATTTATCCTTAGAGTTTCTGGGGATGTGCCACACCTTAAACGACGCATTTCGGATTTTTTAAAATCAGAAGCACGCAAAGATCTCGAAAAATCGACCCATTATCACGCTGAAAAAATAGGGCGCTCTTTTAAGTCCATCAGCCTACGCGATACGAAAAGCCGTTGGGGTTCTTGTTCATCAGATGGCAGTCTATCCTACTCATGGCGAATAATCATGGCGCCACCATTTGTGCTGGATTATCTAGCTGCACACGAGGTATCTCACCTTGTTGAAATGAACCACGAACCACAATTTTGGCAATTATGCGAGAACCTTTGCCCGCATACTCAGGATGCAAAAAAGTGGCTAAAGAAAAATGGTAGTCTTCTTCACGCCATAAATTTCAACTAAATTACGCTGAATCATCTCCAAACCTATCAAAATACTCGACTCTTTGCGCTATTCATGGCACTTGCGGAATTATGAAACTTACGATCAAAACATGTGGTTTGAAATCTGCCGAAATCGTGGCCCATTCTGTTGAAAACGGCGCTGATCAGATCGGATTTATATTCTTTGAAAAAAGCCCGCGACATGTGACGGTTCAGCAAGCCAGTGATGCGGCAGTACCCGCACGCGGCAAGGCTGAGATCGTGGCCGTATCGGTAAATGCGAGTGACGAGTATCTTGATGAAATCGTAACTGGCCTTCAGCCAGATATGTTACAACTACACGGTAAGGAAACACCAGATCGCGTAGCAGAAGTTAAACATCGCTACGGCTTACCAGTTATGAAAGCTTTTTCAATACAGAGCGCTACAGATCTTGACAAAATAAAGCCGTATATTGGTATCGCTGATCGTATGTTGTTTGATGCGAAAGCCCCCAAAAATTCTGAATTGCCTGGTGGCAATGGGGTATCATTTGATTGGACTCTGCTTGATACACTTGATCCTGAGATTGAATATATGCTCTCCGGCGGGTTAAATGCTGATAATGTTGGCATAGCAATTGAAAGTACAAATGCGTTTGGGCTTGATCTTTCTTCTGGAATTGAAAGCTCGCCGGGCGTAAAAGATAAAACCTTGATGACTAACTTCTTTCAAACCATCAATAAGAATTTGGAGCATCAAGCAGTAAATAAAGCAATTGGGAGAACGGCCTTGAGCGAACAAAATATTCCGAATTCTTATCGGGAAGGTCCTGATGAAGATGGACGTTTTGGCATCTATGGAGGTCGTTTTGTTGCCGAAACTTTGATGCCTCTCATTCTTGATTTGCAGGATCACTGGGAAGTGGCAAAATCAGACCCTACATTTAAGGATGAACTTGAAGATCTAAATAAGCATTATACAGGTCGTCCCAGCCCGCTTTATTTTGCAGAGCGCCTGACCGAGGAACTTGGCGGTGCAAAAATCTATTTTAAACGCGACGAGTTAAACCACACAGGTTCTCATAAAATCAACAATTGCCTCGGGCAAATTCTTCTTGCCAAGCGTATGGGAAAGAAGCGCATTATTGCTGAAACAGGTGCTGGTCAACACGGCGTTGCATCGGCCACAGTTGCCGCTCGTTTTGGTCTGCCTTGTGTTGTCTACATGGGTGCAAAAGATATTGAGCGCCAGGCACCAAATGTGTTTCGTATGAAGTTGCTGGGTGCTGAAGTGATTGGCGTTACCGCCGGTAATGGGACGCTCAAAGATGCGATGAATGAAGCTTTGCGTGATTGGGTAACCAATGTCGATGATACCTATTACATTATTGGCACAGCAGCTGGCCCTCACCCATATCCAGAAATGGTGCGTGACTTCCAGTCCGTCATCGGTATGGAAGCTAAAGAGCAAATGATGGAACGCGAAGGTCGCCTGCCGGACATGCTAGTTGCTGCTGTGGGTGGCGGGTCCAATGCTATTGGTCTATTCCATCCATTCCTTGATGATAAAGATGTAAAAATTGTTGGTGTTGAAGCTGGTGGTAAGGGTCTCGATAGTGATGAGCATTGTGCGTCACTAACTGCTGGTTCACCCGGCGTTTTGCATGGCAATAGAACATATCTCTTGCAAGATGATGATGGCCAAATTGAAGAAGGTCATTCGATCTCCGCAGGTCTTGATTATCCTGGTATCGGCCCAGAACATTCATGGCTTCGCGATACGGGCCGTGTTGAATATGTGCCTATTATGGATCATGAGGCATTAGAAGCATTCCAACTTCTAACCCGCCTTGAAGGCATTATTCCTGCTCTTGAACCAAGCCATGCTCTTGCGGAAGTAATGAAACGCGCACCTAAAATGGATAAAGATCAGATCATTGTTATGAACCTTTGCGGACGCGGTGATAAAGACGTGTTCACCGTCGGAAAGCATTTGGGAGTAGAGCTATAATGACTGCACGTATGGATAAAAGATTTGCGGACTTGGCTAAGGAAGACCGTCCTGCGCTTGTCACCTATTTTATGGCAGGAGATCCCGGTTATGATGCATCGCTGGAGATCATGAAAACACTATCTAAATCCGGTGCGGATGTCATTGAACTTGGGATGCCATTTTCTGACCCAATGGCAGATGGTCCGGCTATTCAGATGGCGGCGCGGCGCGCCCTCAAAGGTGGCCAAACATTGCAAAAAACCATCAATATGGCACGGGAATTTCGTAAATTTGACGCTGATACACCGATTGTATTGATGGGGTATTATAATCCGATTTACATCTATGGAGTGGAGCGCTTTTTAGATGCTGCGCTAGAAGCTGGGATTGATGGTCTTATCATTGTTGATCTACCACCTGAAATGGATGATGAATTATGTATTCCAGCTATTGCGAAAGGAATTAATTTCATTCGCTTGGCGACACCAACAACAGATGAGAAACGCTTACCGACTGTTTTGCAAAATACATCTGGCTTTGTATATTATGTGTCTATGAACGGTATTACCGGGTCAGCGCTAGCAGACACAGTAAAAGTTGGCGATGCGGTAAAGCGCATTAAATCTCACACTGATCTACCGATCTGCGTTGGCTTTGGCGTGAAATCGGCCGAACAAGCAAAGGCAATTGGCCAAGATGCTGATGGTGTTGTAGTTGGTTCAGCAATTGTAAGCACAATTGCTGATTCATTGGATGAAAATGGCCATGCTACTGCGCAAACAAACACCAATGTTGCCAAATTAATTGAGGATTTAGCCGCTGGAGTAGCCTCGGCTCGTTGAAATTGACATCTATCATCGCCAGATAAGTATAAACCTGTTTTGGAGTATTAACACGTGAATTGGATTACTAACTACGTAAGACCTAAAATTAGTTCAATGCTGGGTCGCCGTGACGTTCCTGATAATTTATGGATCAAATGCCCTGAAACGGGTGAGATGGTTTTTCATAAGGATTTGGAAGAAAATCACTTTGTGGTGCCTTCATCTGAATACCATATGAAAATGACTGCCAGTCAAAGACTGACACATCTCTTTGATGGTGACTTTGAAATACTTGAAAATGTTGACGTTACGCAGGATCCACTTAAGTTTAAAGATATCAAACGATATTCTGATAAACTGAAAGATTATCGTGCAAAAACTGGTTTAGAAGATACAATTGTATCAGGTGTTGGACATGTAGATGATGTTAAGCTTGTTGCATGCGTGCATGACTTTAGCTTTGCGGGTGGCTCGCTCGGCATGGCGGCAGGCGAAGCTATAATTAAAGCGTTTGAACGTGCAATTGAAGAAAAATGTCCGCTCGTTCTATTTCCAGCTTCTGGCGGTGCGCGCATGCAGGAGGGTATCCTGTCCCTTATGCAATTGCCGCGTACAACGGTTGCTGTGGAGATGCTAAAAGAAGCTGGCCTTCCATATATTGTTGTTTTGACAAACCCAACAACGGGCGGTGTTTCAGCATCTTATGCCATGCTTGGTGATATTCATATTGCAGAACCGGGCGCCGAAATTGGCTTTGCAGGCAAACGCGTGATTGAGCAAACTATTCGCGAAAAATTGCCAGAGGGTTTTCAAACATCAGAATATCTTTTGGAGCATGGCATGGTTGATATGGTTGTTCATCGTCATGAATTACCAAAAATGCTTGCTCGTATATTGCGACTGTTTGCAAATACGCCCGCAAAGCTAGAAGAAGTTCTCGCACTGCCTGCTGAAACTACTCACGATAACGAAGCGGCTGAAACTGAAGTATCTTCAGATGAGAAAGCGCCTGCACAAGATACTCAGGCAGCTGAAACAGACGAAGCTAAGTCCTAAAAACTTAAGACTGGGATTTAAATGTCTGATAATCTTCCGGCTCGTGCTGATCAGCTCATTGACCATCTCATGACATTACACCCCAAGGGATATGATTTATCCCTTGGCCGGATAAAAATGTTGCTTGAACGGTTAGGTAACCCTCAAGATAAGCTTCCACCCATCATTCATGTTGCCGGAACAAACGGCAAAGGCTCCTTCACCGCGTTCTCACGCGCATTGCTGGAAGCTGAAGGGTATAAAGTACATGTTCACACTTCACCGCATCTTGTGTCTTGGCACGAGCGCTTTCGCATTGGCAGAGAAGGTGGAGGACAGCTTGTTGACGATGTCATGCTCGCAGATGCTATCTCACGCGTAGCAGAAGCTAATCAAGGCCAATCAATAACCGTATTTGAAATTCTTTCTGCCGTAATGTTTCTTCTATTTTCAGAACAACCAGCAGATGTCGTCATCATAGAAGTTGGCCTTGGTGGCAGGTTTGATGCCACCAACGTCATCAAAGAACCCGCGATCAGCGTGATCATGCCCGTATCAATCGATCACCAGTCTCTTTTGGGTGATACGGCTGAAAAAATTGCTTTCGAAAAAGCCGGCATCATTAAAAAACGATGCCCCGTTGTTGTAAGCAAGCAGCCTTTTGATGAGGCATTGCACGTGATTGAAGCCCGCGCCAATGAACTTGGGTGCGCAGCATCCATTTTTGGTCAGGATTTTGCCGGTTCTGAAGAGCATGGTCGCTTTGTCTATCAAGATGAAGACGGTTTGATGGACCTTCCAAAGCCTGCACTTATTGGTGAACATCAATATATAAATGCAGCAACTGCAATCAGAGCTGTAAGAGACGCAGGTTTTCCAATCTCCCAAAAGGCTGCGGAAGAAGCTATGCGCAACGTTTACTGGCCGGGTCGTTTTCAAGCTTTACCTAGGGGCGAATTAGCCAAAAGCCTTACAGACTTTGATAAGAACTACAAGCCGGAGATTTATATTGATGGCGGCCATAACTCAGATGCTGCCAGCATACTTGTCAACATAATCAAGCAATTGGATCAACGAGATAAACGACCTCTTTATCTTATCTCTGCAATGCTTAACACCAAGGACCCAAGTGATTTTTTTAATAAGTTCAAATATTTGGCAGAATATGCCGCTATCTTGCCGATCACATCATCAGATGCAGGTATTCCAAACGAAACATTAGCGACAATTGTAGATGAAGCCGGGATCACCGCTGAAAGCATTGAAGACATACAGTCTGCATTTGATAAAATATCAGCTCTTCATATGGCTAAGTATCCCCAAATTGCGCCACGCATCCTAATTTGTGGTTCGCTTTATCTTGTGGGGGATGTTCTTCTAACTAACGGTACGCCGCCAAACTAATAAAAGCCCGCATGATAGAAACGCGAGCTTTCTTTCTCAGATAAGATATCTGTTAAATTAGACTCTTAGCCTAAACCGCGTCACCAATCCATGATGACAGACCTGATTTTGGTAATGCACCAACTTTAATATCAGCAACCTCGCCAGCTTTGAACATGGCCAAAGTTGGAATAGAGCGAACACCATATTGTGCTGCTAAGTCTGGGTTCTCATCAATGTTTAACTTTGCAATTTTGACTTTATCGCCCATCTCGTTTGAGATTTCTTCGAGACTAGGTGCAATCATTTTACAAGGTCCACACCATTCAGCCCAAAAATCAACAACAACAGGGCTATCTGAATTCAGGACTTCTTCCTGAAAGTTATCGTTATTTACAGTTACAGTTGCCATTTTGGGCTCCTTTGGAATCGTTTTGTACCCCATATGTGAGGCATATTGAGCGTCGTTTCAAGTAGTTCAAGTTAATTTGAACTCAATTGCGATAGAGCTTGTTCTAGATATTCATCAGAAACCGTAATAAGACGGGGCGCTCGCGTAAATAAAAGGGCAGCTCTGATAGATCTATCAGGATAAAGCGGCTGTAGAACTGCACGATAAATAGCCATCTGATTGATATAAGAAGTTGGCACATCCGCAAGCTCGGTTGGCGGATTACTATTGGTTTTATAATCGGTAATTAAAACCTTATCCTCTAGAACAGCGATCCGATCTATCCTGCCAGATACCATCCGCTCTTCACCAGCGACATTAATATTCCCCATAATTGAGAATTCAGATGCACCAACTCCGTGAAATAGCGGTGCAAACTCTACATCATTCAGCAGACCAATCATGTTGTTTATTATTCCACTATAAGCTTCGGCGCTCAAATTAGGTAATGCATTTCTTAAATACCCAAGCGATTGGGTCTCCCAGTCCTCGGGTTTCATTTCAGGTAGGACCTGCAACAAGCGGTGAATCGCTTTTCCATATTCAAGCGCATTAATCGAAAGACTATCTGACTTGTGAAAGGGGGAGTTTAGTGGAGATGTTATATCTTCCTCATCGAGAATTGCATGTGCACCGGATGGGATAAGTGGTCTCGGCAAAGATCGTGATTTCTTAACTAGAATATCAAGGCATTCTGGCCTTTCAATCACGCTTCTCTTCTCTTTCATAATAGTGGGTAATGTATCAATGGATCGTTCAGCTACGTCACGCGAATAATGTTTTGCTTTCCACTCCAATTGACCGAATTTATTATGTATTTCTTTAACTGTTTCGGATTGAGCACGTTCAAATCCATCGCTCACCAACCCATGCCAGGTTAAACTAGATGCTTCTCGTACGCCTCTATAACCACAAACAATCAATCGATCGGCGGCGCGCGTTAGGCCCACATATAAAAGCCGCCGATACTCCTCCTCAGCGAGTTCTTGTTGTTTGTCTTTGAGTCGAGCGGACTTCGAATTTTCTAGTTTTCCCGTCGGCACCCAAAGAAACCCCTTCGGTAGACTTTGTTGATCAGAATCATCCGAGATAGGGCGCAAGGTTGCAGCATGGGACGTGTGGAACGCAGAACTGCCGGGGTCAACTAAAAATACAATTGGTGCTTCCAGACCTTTCGATGCGTGAACCGTCATAATACGAACCGCATCGACACCTTGTTCTTGTTCTCGTTTAATTTCCTGTTTGGACTGGTCAAGCTTTGCCAAAAAGCTTTGCAAACCAGGCAAAGCATTCATATCATGATCAAGTGCAGCATCTAAAAACCCGTCCAACACATCGGACACTTCATGCCCCATGCGATTGAGATAAATTTGTCGTCCACCAATTGGTCCTAAAACGTGCTGATAGAAATCATGAACCGAAAGCCGCTGCGATAATGCATCCAAATACTCGATTTTGACTTTTATCTTCTCCCAAACATCGTCCGATAACGCCAAATAGCAAAGGTTTTGCCAAACTGAGGTGTTCTGATCACGTTTTGCGCATAGTTCAAATAGTTGATCTTCAGAGATGTTGAAAAATGGACTTTTTAGGACACTTGCAAGAGATAGGTCATCATCCTTGAGTAACAAAGTACGACCAAGTGCAATTAAGTCTTGAACGGCTATATGATCTGTAAGCCGCAATCGATCTGTACCTGCTACTGGTATATCTGTTTGAGATTTTAAAGTACGGATGAGCGTTGGAACGAATGCATCACGTTTTCGTACCAATATAAGAATGTCGCCAGCGGTAATTGGGCGCAACTGGCCGGTTTTTTGATCTTCAATTTGCTCTTTTCCAACCCACTTTTCCAGTGTTGTTGAAATTTGCTGCGCTAACAGATTAACCGGGTCTGTTTCTGAAACGGAATCAAACGGCTGAAGCCAATCTTCGCTCTGATCTTTCTTCTGTTTCGCGAGCATCTCCCATAATTCCACTCGACCGGGAGCGTTCTGCCGAACAGTTTCATGGATGATGGCCTCCCCTGAGAAACTCAAACCCTTACTGGCACTATCATCACCAAAAACGAGATCAACCATATCCAATATCTCCGCCGTTGAGCGGAATGACACCCGCAAGGCTATGGAATCAAAATCATTTGCCGAATTTTCTGCCCTTCTTGATGTTTGGCGACGCTCATAATCAAACCGTTCAGGTTGTGCACCTTGGAATGAGTATATTGATTGCTTCTCATCGCCCACCGCGAAGATAGTTCGCTCGACCTCTCTTGCTGAAAGCCCGCTATAAAACTCGCTCGCTAGGGATTGGACAACATTCCACTGACTGGGACTGGTATCTTGCGCCTCATCAATCAATATATGATCAATCCCCTTATCAAGTTTATAGTGCACCCAACTGCCAGCACCGCTTTTTTGAAAAAGATTAGCCGTCTGAATAATGAGATCATCATAATCCAGCATAGCCTGACGACGTTTGAGGCCTTCAAAGGCTTCTATAAAATGTTTTGCAATGACCAGTGCTTGCTCGCTGGCATCAAGACAATGGCGACGTTTTATAAGATCCTCAATATTAAGAATATGTTCCGCGACATCGCTTAGCATCTGCATAAGATCGGGCATCGCATCCAATAAATCTGCATTTACAGCTTTTGACATCGAACGCGGTTTTCCAGCTTTGGTTAAAAAACCGGATTTTAGTATCTCATATCTAAGTGTTGGCGATCTCTCAGATCTCGCAGTTTTCAAACTTTGAGCAAGATCTTTTGGTGTTTTATTTTTCCTTTCATGCGCCAACTCATAGTAAAGGTCAATTTGTTCATCACTCATGGATGGAAGCGGCCATAAGTTCATTATCAATTCATCTTCTGTTTGATCAGGACTAATGTCCAATTCAGTTGCTAGCTGAATTCTTACACCACCTACTGTCTCAGCTCTTTGCAGAAAACTGGACAACGCGTGTCGAGCGTTTATGAACTGACCAATGAGTTGATCGAATCCATGCTCACCAGCAATTGAAAGTATATTAGAAACAGCTCTTGCCAGATCCGTTTCCTTTTCATTTGCAGAGCTATTTATAATGAGGCGCCTTGCATCTTCTAGCATTTGCTTAGCCGCATCATCATCGAGCACTTGAAAATGACCAGCAACATTTGCCTCAAGCGGAAAACGGTGTAAAATCGCTTCACAGAAGGCATGGATTGTTTGAATCTTTAGACCACCTGGTGTCTCCAATGCAGCGGCAAATAAACGTCTTGCATGCAGCAGTTTATCACGTGATGGCGGCCGGCCTTCTAACTCCGTTAGTTTTGCGTTGAGCGAAACATCGTCTAGGCTTGTCCATTCAGATAGTATCTTGAATATCCGCAATGACATTTCAGCAGCGGCAGCCTTTGTATAGGTCAAACACAAAATTGCGGATGGCGCTGTACCGTCCATCAACAGGCGTACAACACGTTGTGATAGAACATGTGTTTTACCTGAGCCGGCATTGGCTGAAACCCATGCCGATAAACCAGGTGTTGCGGCTCGCATTTGACGAGCTGTTGTTTCTCCGATTAGTTTTTTTGTTTCAGGAAGATCACTCATAGCCATCCTCCATATCGGACGTTTCTGCGACCGACCATTCAGATACCCGAGCAAGATGATCATAATCACCAGACATATCAAATTCAGAAACCGGAATTGCTCTAGATAAGAATCCTATTCGATTATCACCCAACGCACTAATTAAAGATGACAACTCATCTGCCGCACGTTGGCCCAAATCGGATGCAGACTCCGTATCAGGGTTTTGCTTCGTCGGTCTTTGTTCAACTTGATCTATGATAAGATGATCTGATGGTTTAAAACGGACATATTTCAAACTATCAGCCTTTAAACCGCCAAACCCCTTAAAACCGCCCTGTTCTAGGGCAAATGCTTCTAATGCCAACTGAGGATCTAGAAGGCTTCTCGCCTCTTTCGCAGATGGTCTCGTTCCTGTTTTAAAATCAATAATATCAACATAAGTTCCGCCAGAATTATCTGTTGTAATATCAATCCGGTCAGCACGACCCGTTAAATGTATTTCACTTATGTTAGGCAATGTGCATCTGGCGGATAATTCAATATGACGTTTGACATTTAGTTGATCGCACTCATGCTCCCAATCAACATAATATTTCGAGACCTCCAATAGACGCTGCTTCCATAGAAAAGCTAAATCCGTTGGTAGGTCATGTTTTGAGAATTCGCTATTCATACAGTTCAAAAATGTTTCATAACGCTTCGAGTTTTGTATATCTGGCAGCTGTTTTGAATAATTTTCTATAATTGCGTGGAATATCGTGCCGCGCAGTCGCAAATCTGGTTCGGATGCAAAATTTTCAAGCAAATCAAGTTTCAAAATCTTTCTTGCATAGATTGCATAAGGATCACGACGCAGGGTTGAAACCTCGCTAAATGAATAGCTCTTCGGTTGAAAGCTCTTTTGTGGTTTTGGTTCCGGCCTTTGAGCAGATTTAGCTTGGTCTCGTGCAGGTACAAGCTCCGCATAGTCCACAATATCACGTCCACGTTTTCGAATAGTCTCAACAGCTTCGGGCCGCAAAACAGTTAGTAACCGCTGCACCCAACGTGATGCTACTGCGGGTGCGCCAGATGATTTTAAAGAACGTGTGAAAACAACACGTTTTGTCCCCGCGGCAATTTGGAAATCATGGGCTGCCAAACCTAATCGACGTTCTGGCGGAATGAGACCAATTTCTGATTTCATAGATCGAGAAAGAAACGGGTCATTTGAACTAACACTTGGCCATGTCCCTTCATTTAGTCCAGCCAGTATCATTGTATCAACATTTTGCAGTCGAGCTTCAAGCACACCCCAAATCATCACGCGTGGATGGTTACCGGTTTTGGGTTTCACCGTCTGTCCGCTAATCAATGGATCGAGCATGTCACACCATTCACGACCTGTAACTTGCAACGATGTAGGGCAGGCCTCAACCTCTTCAAGCAGACGCGCAAGCTGTCCGCCTTCATCGCACTCCCAAACTGCAAACAGACCGTCACCAGAACGGGTTATCGCTTCCAATGCGTCGATCGTACGCCTTGTCCAGTGACCGATAGATAGATTTAGATCGGTAGATGATTGAGAAGCTTGGCCATCGATACCGTGAAATGCCGAATAAATATCCGCAACGGCTTGGGCGAGTAATCCGGTTCGTTGCATATCTTCATTAGAAATGTTCCGTAACCATTTCGGAACATGTTTTTGCGCCAGGAGCGCATCAAAATTATCTGAAAGTAATTTCGGCAAAAAAGCCGGATCTATACAACTCTTCTCCGATCTCAAAACCAGACGCTCAATTACCGATGCCGAACGTAATCTCTCTTCTTCCTCAAGCCCAAAATGCGCAAATGGATGTTTCAACAAAGCTGCCAAAGCCAGGTTATCTTTTGCTTTTAACAATGCATGAAGACAGATGATTGTTAAATTACCAAGTTTGGTTTGTAACAATGAAATGCCGCCGGAATCATCTGCTGTAATTCCAAATTTTAGCAGTTCAATGGATACTTTCCGCGCGAGGTTTCGATCAGGGGTAATGAGTGCAACATCAGGCTCATCACTGTCTTCATTTGGCTCCAAAGCCAATCGAATGGCCGTTGCAATAGCTGCGGCCTCTTCCCGCTCATTTCCTGCTTCAATTAGAGTAAGATTACGACAAGCCTTTTGTTCGTCATCGATTAAAATGGACGCCTGATCAAACCAATCCTGTGTTTGCGATACTGGCAGCATTGCTTTTGAGATAATTTTTTGCCGAATATCTCGATCATAACTAGGCTTTGCGAGCTGTTTAACAGAGTTAAACTCTTCAACTTTAAGGCCAAGCCGCCATAATAAGCGCGCTAAACCGAATTGCGGATGTCCCTGAACAACAACAGTGGATAGATCAAACCGATGTTTAGCATTAATATTGTTAGATGCAACATTGTATATCGGCTGCCATTGATCAGGTGTCATATTCTGATCTAAACCAGGGAGAATAACAGCGCCATTCTCAAGTTGCGAAACAGTTTTGATAAGCCTCGCTGTAGCCGGCAAAGAGCCGGTAGATCCGGCAACAATAACAGGCTTAGAATGCCTTTTCTTCATTAATTCTTCGGTTTGCTTATCAAGCATGTTGATTTGACGGATTGTTATACTTTGCCGATTAAGTTCTTTAAGGCGAGTCGGCCAAAATTCTCGTAGTATCTTCAAAAATTCTAATGTTAATTGCCACCATTTTGCATGATCTTCCGCATCGATCAGATCAATGCCAGCTAAATCTACTTCTTCGCTTTCAGCACTTTCAATTAGACTAAGTAATTCATCAGCCAGCCAGATCGCATCGGTGGGGTTAGCTGGAGCAACCATGGGAACCGATTTTAACTGTTGGTGAAACGCTTTGGGTAAGGCCTGCTTCCATAAAAGGATCAACTCACCCAGAATTAGCTTCGACTGAATTGGCGAAATAGCATCTAAAGTAGAAAGCTCTTCATTAGATGCAATATCAAAAAAACCGAGATCATCTTCGACTTCACCAAGCGGCCTGATATCGGGTAGGATAACCGAACCTTTTCCGATCTGTTCTGCCAATTCTGACCGCAAAGAGCGTACCGCTCGGCGTGTGGGCACATATATGCGAATATCTGCTAAGTGATGTGGTTCACTTGGATCATATTTGAAACCTGGAAACATATCTCCATTAAGGAGAGCTTCCGCAAATGATGGCAAGAAGGCTACGCCCGGGGGGATCGTATAAAGATTGGGGGATTGGTCTTGTGTCATCAATTTCCCTAGCCAATGCGTTTAATTGCTGCTTCCGCTTCATGAATTGCATCCACCGTACCAACGGTCAACCAAGATCCATGCATAATGTGACCAAACAGCCTACCATGCGAAATTGCGGTATCAAGACAACGATTGATAGAGAATTTCTTGTCGGAGATGCCGTCAAATATCCGCCTATGTAAGATAGCGACACCTGCATGAATCAGCGGGTCATTTTCTACGCCTTTATAACGCTCTAACTTACCTTGACTATCTATTTTGAAGTCACCTTTGCCCGTATGTCCAGTTGTACGGGATATCGGTACGCACATGATCAGAATGTCCATTCTGCTCTCGTCAAAAACCGATATTAGTGCCGAGAGATTTGACTGGTTTTCTGCTTGGTCATCCAACCAAAATGTATCCGCATTCAAAAGTACGAATTCATCATCTGAGATAAACGGCAATGCATTAGCGATACCACCGCCAGAATCAAGCAACTCATCACGCTCATCTGAAATGGTAACATTAAAATTGTCTTGATTTTTCAGATAATTTTCAACCTGATCTGCAAGATGGTGTACATTTATGACTAAGCTCTCAATACCCGCTTCTTTCGCTGCATCTAGCGAATATTGCAAAAGGGCTTTTCCATTAACTTCAACAAGTGGCTTTGGGGTCTTATCAGTTAAAGGCCGCATACGGTTCCCCAAACCAGCAGCCAAGATCATTGCAGTTTTCAAAATTGATATCCGTTGTGTTTAGCGTCTGAAGAGATCAGCCTCATCAAACCACTTTTGCAAGGGTTTAAGCACGGAATGTGCCATTGTCCGTATTAAATAACGCTCAATTTGTGGGATAAGCGTAAGATACTCTGATTTTCCGTCGCGTTTATTCATTCGAACGAAAATTCCAAGGATTTTGCAGGCACGTTGGGCTGCCATAATTTTATAAGCTTCATCAAATTGCACGGGATCAAAATTATGCCTTTGGTCCAATCGAAGAGATTTATACCGATCTAGCAATTGTGTCTCTAACTCTCCCGAAACAACGACGCGCGCGTCTTGGGCAAGAGATGCGACATCATAAGCGGCAGGCCCAATTTGTGCGTCTTGAAAATCAATCAACCCAACTTGCGCAAGGCCACTTTCTCCAGATTGCCAAATTATATTAGGCGAATGATAATCTCTAAGAACAAGCGATGTTTCTGCTGATTTCATACGATGAATTAGCTCACGCCAGATTTGAAAATATACACCTGACTGTTGCGGCTCAATGATTGATCCAGTTTTAAATTCCCAATACCAATCAACAAGAAGGCTTATCTCCAATTCCATAACATCCGCATCATATTTCGGAATGGAGTAAGGCTCCATGACGTCATCTGTTAAAATAGACGGAATGTCCTGCCCGTGAAGATGGGCAAGTACATCTATTGCCGCGATATATCGTTCCGTATACGGAATATTCTGTATATCTACTGGTTTATCATCACCCAGATCCTCAAGGAGAAGAAACCCCTCTTCGAGATCTGTCTCATATAGTTTCGGCGTTCTTAATCCGATGGATTGTAGATAATTTGCGATCCTAATAAACGGAATGATATCCTGCGCAAGATGAGCCAAATCATAATAAGTCAGGCCATCTCTCAAAATCGGGCTACCAGAAATTTTTGGTGAATTCATCAGAATCAAGCTCTCTAACCCATCCACCGAGATCCGCTCATAATGCCTATATGATGCATCTCCTTGAAGATGCGCACGATGCGCCGTTTGATATCCATTATTATCTAAAAACCGGCGGATTTTTTGCGTTCTATCCAAACGCATCATGAAATCTTCCGGTCCAGAAATTTCTATATCTCGAACACTATCCAATCCAGTTATATTGAAAGAAATTCTACTTTTTGGGAGTTCATCTTCAACAATTTCAGGCCATTCAATGAATGCTGCACCATTTGTTAGTATCTCATCCAATCCAAGTTCAAAAATTTCATCCGGGTCGCTAGCACGATAAAGATCGATATGACCAATAGGTATACGCAAGTCATATTGTTGAACGAGGGTAAAAGTCGGACTGGGGACTTCCAAATTTAGATCATCCGCCACCGCTCGAATGGTAGCTCGCACAAGTGTTGTTTTACCAGCACCCAAATCACCTGTGAGGCAAATACAGTCCTCTTTTTTGACGATGAGAGCTAAATCTTCGGCAAATCTTTGCGTTGCATCCAAATTTTCAAGTTTTATAGTGAGAGTTTGTGATGACGTAGCCAAATCACCCGCCTACGCAGTTTGGCTCACAACGTTTTCGCAATTAAGCGGCAACGTGCAAATCACCGTCGTACCTTCACCCAAAATGCTGTCAATGTGCACATCTCCGTGATGCAATCCAACAAAACTCTGAACAATTGATAGGCCAAGACCTGCACCACCGCGTTGCCCATTTTGGCCTTTCGATTCAAACCTTGCAAAAATACGCTCTACATCCTCAGCAGGAATACCAGCACCATTATCGGTGACTTTGAAAACAACCCTATCTTCATCGGCATAAACGACCAGGTCAACATTTGACCCTTTAGGAGACGCGCTTGCTGCATTACCTAACAACTTTACGAGGATCTGCTTTAACCGTTGGAAATCACCTCTAATAAGATCCGGTGCATTGACCAGGTCCACATTAAGCGTAAGTAGGTTTTCCTTCATACGGTCAGCGACCTGGCGCTGCGTTCGCTCCACTAAATCAGTGATCTCAACATTTTGAATATCAAGCTTCATGATACCGGCATCAACCGTTGCAAGATCCAATATATCATTCACAATTGTTAGAAGAACTGATGACGAAGTCGCGATGTGATCAAGATATTCAGACTGGCGTTCATTGAGAACACCAATTTCTGGTGTGCGAACAAGATCTGTAAAGCCCATGATGTTGGTTAACGGCGAACGAAGCTCATAAGATACATGCTGCACGAAATCATTTTTGAGCGATTCAGCCTTTATGAGAGCATCATTTTTTTCTGTTAACATACGTTCAGCGCGGACGCTGTCCGACATGTTAACAAATGTGAGCATAGTAAGACCACCGGTCACGGGAACAAGCGCATAATCAAGAATAAGTCCGGTAGCCAGCTCTAACCGACCTTCAACAATCACTCTCTGATCATCAAGACTGGTAATAATCTCAGCAAAGTGACGCCAGCCATCTGTTCCTTGATAAGATTTTTCACACTCGGGAACAATCGACTTAATATGTGTGCCCTGACTGACTTGATCTTCAGTTAGCGCCCATAGAGCCCGGAAGGCTGGATTTGAAAGGGCAAGTGTACCGTCTGACGCAAATACGCAAACACCTTCAGCTAGATGATCAATCGTTTGGCCCTGAACTTGCTGTAATCTGTTATATCTGGTTTCCAGATCAACTTTTTCTGTAAGGTTTTCAAATACCCAAATTGTGCCACCTTGCGGGTTTGCATTGGCAAGCACATGCACCGTTTGACCGTCCGGTAGATGCCACAAATGTTGTTGTGGGTCTGCAGAATGATAAATAGAAAGCATCTCAGCCTTCCATTCTTTCCATCCCGGCTGATCCGGCAACTTGCTATCTGCGCGTAAACGTTCAAAGAAAGCGTTATTATCAGGATTGCCGGCGAGGAAGTCCGTTCCCAAATCCCATAGTTTTTGGAATGCCTGATTATAAAATTGCAGTTGCTGCTGCCTGTCAAAAATTGCAACTGGTGTCGACAGGTTATTAATTAAATCAACATGACCTTGAAGCGTATTCTCAAGTTCGCTGCGAATATCTTCTTCCGCTGTTATGTCGACAGCAAGACCTGCCGACCCTGATGGGCTTTTTGAATCTGCAACTTCAAAGAAACGGCGCTCGCCACGAACAACAGTTGAAAGCTTATCATAGAACGGACGTTCCGGAGTTGAATTTGATTTAATGTTTTCGCGTGCCTGTACACCTAGTAGCTCCAAACCACGATCAAGCACATCTTGTCGGCTTTTAGCTTCTGTTGCATGTGCAAATGCTTCGTTAACCCATTGAAGCTTACCATCGGAACCGCGCATCCAAACAGGCATTTCGATAACATCAAGTAGGTTCTGAAAAGTTTCGAGCGCACCAACCAGGCGATCACGCTCAGACATTAATGATGCTTGTTTTGCGCGAACATCGCCGAGCGGTACAAATCGCAAAAATGCGCACACACCCGATACTCGGCCTTGAACCTCAAGCATATCACCGCGAATGGTTTCAATAACAATATCAAAACTTTCCGCATCATGTCTGAGCTTTTCTAAACTTAGATCAAGTTTTGTCGCCGATTGGACATCGAGCCAACGTTCGAACTTTAAAAATTCTCGCTCAGATGAAGGAATGCTCAACTCAGCTGGTAATGAACCCAGCATTTCCGTTGGCTTGTCTTTTGATTCCCAAATTACAACTTTTTGGCCAGAATCTACAATGAGCGAATTATATCGCCCTTTAATCGCTTGCATATCACGCAGTTTCGCGCGCAATTCTGTGTTTTCAGTGTCTACTTTGCTGCGTTCGCGGATCAACCAAACAGCAGAAATCATCGTTGCCGTAATGGCGCCGATAACCATCGAGAAATAAAGAATATCTTTTGGTGAAGCGCCAAAGCTCATCGCTTGAATAGCTGCGTCCTGCGCACAGGCAATAGTAGGGAGTGAAATTAACGCTGAACAAGAAAGCGAGAGTAATTTCGAAGATCTAAGCACTTTGTGCCCAAACAACTTCAACCCAGACAAATAGCGTGGGTATATGCCAGTTAATGTTTCCCGTATCGAGTTTTCACCCGGCATGTCCTGATCCTTGTAGCCGCTCAATCTGATAAGACAACGCCGATCCATTTTGCAAACCACCACGACGCAAATCGAATCATCTTTGTAAAATATAACCCTATTGGGAATCAGCGTGAAGGGGAAACCGAGAAAAAAGAAGCCGCGCCCGAAGAGTCAAGAGCGCGGCCACAATATGTTGTGTATACAAAGTTAAAAATTAATATCTGTAGTGTTCTGGCTTGTATGGACCATCTGTTTTGACGCCAATATAATCGGCTTGTTCTTCAGATAGTTCACTTAGTTTTGCATTTAGTTTCGCCAAGTGAAGACGAGCTACATGCTCATCAAGACGTTTTGGAAGAACATAAACTTCGTTCTTATACTCATCACCTTTCGTATAAAGCTCGATTTGAGCTAGCACCTGGTTGGTAAATGAAGCTGACATTACAAATGATGGATGGCCCGTTGCATTACCGAGGTTCAAGAGGCGACCTTCTGACAGTAAGATCATACGGTTTCCTTTTGGAAATTCGATCATATCGACTTGTGGCTTAACATTATTCCATTTGAAATTCTTCAGATCAGCAACTTCAATCTCGTTATCAAAGTGACCGATATTACCAACGATGGCCATATCTTTCATCTCACGCATGTGATCAACTTTGATGATATCCTTATTGCCTGTTGTCGTGATGAATATATCCGCTGATGAAACCACATCCTCAAGTTGAACAACTTCAAATCCATCCATTGCGGCTTGCAATGCACAAATTGGGTCAACTTCTGTGACTTTAACACGTGCGCCAGCACCACTTAACGAAGCGGCGGAGCCTTTACCCACATCACCATAGCCACAAACAACAGCAACTTTACCAGCCATCATCACATCTGTTGCTCGACGAATGCCATCAACCAATGACTCTTTACAACCGTATTTGTTATCGAATTTTGATTTTGTCACCGAGTCATTCACGTTAATTGCAGGGAATGGCAATTGATCGGCTTTTTGTAATTGATAAAGACGATTCACACCAGTTGTTGTTTCTTCTGTCACACCTTTGATGGCGTCACGTTGCTTGGCAAAGAAACCAGGTGATTGAGCCATACGTTTTTTGATTTGAGCAAAAAGAACTTCTTCTTCTTCCGAGCCTGGGTTCGACAAGACATCTTCACCAGCTTCTGCACGTGCACCAAGAAGGATGTACATTGTGGCATCACCACCATCATCCAGAATCATGTTGCAAGGTTCGCCATCTGGCCACTGGAACATACGGTCTGTGTATGTCCAATATTCTTCTAGCGTCTCACCTTTAACAGCAAAAACAGGAACACCAGTTGCTGCAATTGCAGCCGCAGCATGATCTTGTGTTGAAAAGATATTACAAGAAACCCAACGAACATCTGCACCTAGCGCTGTTAAAGTTTCAATTAAAACTGCTGTTTGAATGGTCATGTGGAGCGAGCCACAAATACGAGCACCTTTAAGTGGCTGGCTTTCGCCAAACTCTTCACGGGAAGCCATAAGGCCCGGCATTTCGGTTTCTGCGATGTCTATTTCTGTCCGGCCGAAATCGGCTAACGAAATATCTGCTACAATATAATCTGACATGATGGTCTCCAAGGGCTTATCAAATTGCTAAAGGGGAGAAACACTCGCCCTTTTTAAATTCATTTATCAACAATTTGGATTTGTAGCAAGAAACATATAAAGAAATGTTTATATCGTTATGGTAACTATTCAGACTCACCGAATTTACTTGTAACAAGTTCTTCCAGTGCATCAAGGACGTTTACAGCCTCTGGTCCGGAAGCTTCAACAAGGATAGAACATCCTGGGCTGGCAGCTAGCATGAGTAATTCCATAATCTCATCACCGCCAACCTTCATATTATCTTTCGAAACACTCACAGTGGCATCAAATTTTTCAACAACTTGCACAAAACGGTGGGATGCACGTGCATGCAAACCTCGTTTATTCGTAATGTCGAGAATACGAGAAAGTTCAGACGAATTTACAGAAGTCATTTTTTATTGAGCAACCCACTGGCAACATTAATGTATTTACGCCCTGCATCCTGGGCCTCAGAAAGTGATTTTTCCATATCATCATCTTCGCGAATTCGGGCAAGCTTAATCAGCATTGGCAAGTTTACACCTGCAATAACTTCAATTTTCCCACTTTCATCCATGACAGAAATTGAAAGGTTAGATGGAGTTCCACCAAACATATCTGTCAAAATGATAACACCTTTGCCTTGATCAGCTTCAGCTGTCGCATCGATAATGTCCCGACGGCGCAAATCCATATCGTCATCTGGACCTATACATATGGTTTCAAATGCAGTTTGCCGGCCGACAACATGCTCAAGCGCATTTCGAAATTCATCTGCCAAATTTCCGTGAGTGACAAGCACCAAACCAATCATGCTTTCCCATACTCCTGTGGATAGCAACAGTTTTTCCAATTTAAACCTATCTTCAACAGGTTTGATATAAGTTCAAGCGAAAAAAAGAGTTCAATCCTAAAAACGCTAAGAACCTCTACTATTCGATGCAACTTTACTGAAACTTATCAAAGTTGAGGACGTTACTGCATCAAAGGAAGAGAGATTACGAAACAAGCACCTGATTCTTCATTGTTCGAAGAAGTCGCCAAATTTTCAACATCAATGGTGCCACCATGAGCTTCTATAATTTGCCGACTGATTGACAGACCCAGACCGGAGTTCTGTCCAAAATCTTCATCCGCAGGTCGATCAGTATAAAAACGTTCGAAAACACGATTAATATCTTCGATTTGAATACCTGGCCCATTGTCTTTCACTTTTATAATGCAGGCATCATTCTCTATTGATAATTCAATATGAATGCGGCCATGGTCTTCTGGAACAAAGCTTCGGGCATTTTCAATCAAATTTGTAATCACTTGCCCGAGCCGTAATTCATGACCCAAGACTTTATATTCTGAATCCTTGGCCCCTTCTTTAATATCAAATGTGATATCAACTCTTTTACCTCTGTCCATCTGCAATGACAGATCAACGATATCTGATAGAAGTTTTACTAATTCTACCAACTCTGAATCATCACGAGCAAGCTCAGCATCCAGACGTGACGCATCAGAAATGTCCGTTATCAATCGGTCAAGACGCATAACATCATGCTCGATGACGTCTAGAAGGCGTTTTTGTGATTCTTGTTTTTTTGCCAGCGGTAGTGTTTCAACAGCGCTTCGCAATGACGTGAGTGGATTTTTTAGTTCATGGCTAACATCTGCGGCAAAGCTCTCAATAGCCTCAATACGGTCGTAAAGAGCAGTAGTCATATCTCGTAATGCAGTTGATAGATTACCAATTTCATCTTGCCGTGCAGAAAAATCAGGGATTTCTTCTCTTGCCTTGACACCGCGGCGCACGCGAATTGCAGCTGCCGATAAACGACGTAGTGGTGTTGCAATCGTGCTTGCCAAAATTAAAGACAACACAATTGTTACAAGCGCCGCCACGCCAAATACGCGGAAAATCGCCATCCGTTCAGCATGAACAATTTTATCGATATCGCCCGCTTGTGTTGATAATAAAAGAACGCCTAACACGGCGCGAAATCTCTGAACAGGTACGGCCACTGATACAATAAGCTCGCCCGCTTCGGTGACACGCACCACCGCACTGCGTCCACCAGTTAACGCACTCATTACTTCAGGGTAAATTGTTCCATCGGCACCGGGTGCTTCGCGATAGACGGATAGTCCGCCAGGTTGAAGTAGCTGATTAAAAAGGCGTGAAATTGAATCATAGATCTGAAAATCATCTGAATCTGGTGCATCGAGGTCAAATTTCAAGACCTGTCCGCTGGTATACAAGAAACGCGAATCTAACAAAAGACTAGCATCTTGATCATAAATACGGGCACGCGTTCTCGTGGGTGATATGACACGACGTAAAACTGGCGCAATCACTTTTGGATCGAATGGAAATGCTAAATCATCTGAAACAGATGGAGATACACTTTGACCCGCTTGCAGTTCCAGAAGCTTTTGCGGATCAATCGTTATGGAATCCGTTTCAACACTTGCAGATGCTGCAATCGCACCAGAGATAATCTCGCCTTGGGTGAGAAGGCTTTCGACGCGCGCATCAATAAGGCCTTCACGGAATTGGTTCAGGTATAATATACCCGATACAAGCACCAAAAGCGCCAGAAGATTTAAGAACAATATTCGACGGGCAATACTTGAAAACAAGATTCCGCCGAAAATACGTCTTAAATAGGTAAAAGGATGCGTAAACCCTCGACTTGAAAACCCTTGGTTCTCTTGGCCTTGGGTAATCTTGGTCTCACCAGCTTGGGTGCGAGTAACCTGCCTACTCAAAGGATTTGACTCGTCCAAATCTTCACTTGGTTTGTTATTATCAGACACGTCACCCAAACTAACGACAGCTTATGCTTCTTTAAAGCGATATCCGACACCATATAGTGTCTCAATCATATTAAAATCATTATCGACCATCTTGAATTTTTTACGTAAACGCTTGATGTGGCTATCAATGGTCCGGTCATCCACATAGACCTGATCATCATAAGCGGCGTCCATCAAAGAGTCACGGCTTTTAACGACACCTGGACGTTGAGCAAGGGACAAGAGGATAAGAAATTCTGTTACCGTGAGCGTAACGACTTGATCTTTCCAAGAGCAAATATGCCGCTCTTGATCCATCGAAAGATGCCCGCGCTCCAAATTCTTCTGCTGAGAACCATCCGCCTTTGCAGACGCGCCAGCTTCTCTATTTGCCGCACGGCGAAGAATGGCTTTAACCCGCTCGACAAGTAGTCTTTGGGAAAATGGCTTCTTTATAAAATCATCTGCACCCATCTTTAAACCGAACAATTCATCAATTTCTTCGTCTTTTGATGTCAAAAAAATAACAGGTACGTCAGATTTTTGACGAAACCGACGTAGAAGCTCCATTCCATCCATTCTTGGCATCTTAATATCAAAGACAGCTAACTGCGGAGGCCTCGCAAGCAACCCATCCAGCGCTGATGCACCATCTGTATATGTTTCAACTTTATAACCTTCTGTTTCCAGCGCGATGGAAACAGAAGTCAAAATATTTTTATCATCATCCACTAAGGCAATGGTTTGCATGGATTTCTCCTGATTTGCTCGTTTTTACCACATACGGTTACGCTTAACATCTCTCTTGCGGATAAAAAGAGAACAAATTGTGGCAAAGCTCAAATTTTATCAAAACAAACATTCATTTAACTTTTAATATTCCTATAAATGGTCCGATAACCATAATCTTTTCAAAGACTAATTTTAAATCGTTTGAAAAATTGTGACAGTTTTTTAAATCGATTAAATATTTGTTTTTATTGATTTTTCAACTTTTTTCACTTGCCAATTTAAAATTTTTAATTATTTATAGCCAAATATTTAAATGTCATTTTATCTCTGGAAAGGCTCCTGCTATGCAACAGGAATTTGGTACTCGCAATAAACAGTTTGGTTTAGATCAGTGTGGATTAACATCCATTTCTTCGATCTATTATAACCTTACTGAGGGCGAGCTTTATGAAAAAGCCCTCCAACGCAAAGAAGCAACTTTAACCGCTCATGGTGCTCTGCGCGCAATCACCGGTCAACATACTGGTCGCTCTGCCGCTGACAAATTCACAGTTCGTGATGCAACAACGGAAGATCAAATCTGGTGGGATAATAACAAAGCCATGTCACCGGAACATTTTGAAAATCTTTATGATGACATGATTTCTCATGCAGAAGGTCGTGATCTGTTCGTTCAGGACCTTGTTGGAGGTGCAGACAAAGAAAATGCATTGCCAACACGTGTCGTGACTGAATTTGCATGGCATTCACTGTTTATCCGTAATCTTCTTATTCGTCCCGAGCGAAGTGAGCTTGCAGATTTTACAGCAAAAATGACGGTTATTGACCTTCCAAGTTTCCGTGCGGACAAAGAACGACATGGTTGTCGTTCTGAAACAGTTATAGCGATCAATATTGCCAAAAGGATCGTTCTTATTGGTGGTACATCATATGCTGGCGAGATGAAAAAATCTGTCTTCACAATGCTTAACTACTTGCTTCCACAAAAAGGTGTGATGCCGATGCATTGTTCAGCCAATGTGGGCAAAGATGGCGATGCTGCTGTTTTCTTTGGCCTATCTGGCACAGGTAAAACAACTCTTTCTGCTGACCCTGCGCGCACACTTGTTGGTGACGACGAGCATGGTTGGGGTGAAGATGGTATCTTTAATTTCGAAGGTGGCTGTTATGCAAAAACCATTCGTCTTTCCAAAGAAGCAGAGCCGGAAATTTTCAGCACAACAGAGCGCTTCGGCACTGTGCTTGAAAATGTAGTTTTAGATGAAAATCGCGTCCCCGATTTTGACGATGGATCGCTGACTGAAAACACACGTTGTGCTTACCCGCTACATTTTATTCCAAATGCAAGTGATACAGGCAAAGCAAAACACCCAAAAAACATTATCATGCTAACGGCTGATGCATTTGGTGTTATGCCACCAATTGCGAAATTAACACCAGATCAAGCCATGTATCACTTCCTATCCGGTTACACTGCAAAAGTAGCTGGTACAGAAAAAGGTGTTACGGAACCAGAAGCAACATTCTCAACCTGTTTTGGTGCACCATTTATGCCACGTCACCCAACAGTTTATGGTAATCTTTTGCGCAAACTTATCGCCGAGCATGGTGTAAATTGCTGGTTGGTCAATACAGGCTGGACCGGAGGCGCTTATGGCGTTGGTGAGCGTATGCCGATTAAAGCAACACGTGCCCTTCTAACCGCAGCACTTGATGGGTCATTAAATGAGGCTGACTACCGCCCAGACGACAATTTTGGTTTCCAAGTCCCGGTTTCAGTGGAAGGTGTTGACACTCAAATCCTTGACCCTCGCTCTACATGGGACGACAAAGAAGCATACGATAAAGTGGCCTCAGGACTTGTTGATATGTTTGTTTCGAACTTTGACAAATTTGAAGACCATGTTGATGGTACTGTGCGCGATGCTGCCCCGGGCATCCGTATCGCTGCCGAGTAAGCCTCCTCCAGTCAATTGTGTATAATGTTACAAACCCGCCGGTTTTCAATCGGCGGGTTTCGTTTATATTGTATTTAACAATATCACTAAAGGATAGGTTTTGGCGCAACGAGCACTTTATGTCAGCGATAAGATTACCATTGAGCCATGGGAAATAGTCGAGTCTTTCATTCATTCTGCAGGTCCTGGTGGGCAAAATGTCAATAAAGTTGCGACATCCGTTCAGTTGCGTTTTGATCTTAAGAACTCACCCTCTGTACCTCCATTTGTGAAAAATCGTACCGTTAAGATTGCAGGGCGGCGTCTCAATAAAGATGGTGTTCTCGTACTTGAAGCAACAAAACACCGCTCGCAAGAACGAAATCGCGAAGATGCGCGCGAGCGCCTCAAAGAAATCTTGCTGGAAGCCAGCAAACCATTGCCACCACCGCGGCGAAAAACAAAACCCACACGTGGCTCAGTAGAACGACGTCTCAAAGCTAAATCTAACCGTTCTGGCATCAAGAAGATGCGCGGGAGTATCAGTGATGATTAAACCAAAATCACGCGGGTCACATAAAAGACTTCGCAATCAGTTATAAATCTACTATCAATAGTTAAAATCGTAATAATAGGGGAGAATTCCATGAGCTTTTTTGATTTTGTAAAATCTGCGGGTAAAAAACTAGGCCTTGTTGATGATGAACCACCAGTGGCAGAAGCTGTTGAAAAGGAACTCGCATCGCATAAGTTAGGTACCGATGATGTTAAGGTTGTCGTTAAAGGCGATACTGTTGTGCTTGAAGGTAATGTTGAAGATCAATCTGTTTTCGAAAAAGCCATTCTTGCTGTTGGCAACACTTTAGGTATCTCAAAGGTTGAAGCGGCTGAACTAAAAGTTGCTGATGCACCAGCAGCAGCTGAACCAACTTTTCACACTGTTCAAAAAGGCGACAATCTTTGGAAAGTAGCTGAAGCTGCCTATGGCAAAGGCAAGGGTGGCAAGTACACCGTTATTTTTGAAGCTAATAAACCGATGTTATCAGATCCTGATCTTATCTATCCCGGTCAAGTTTTGCGTATTCCAGCGCTAGACTAGTCTCTGCGAGACCGGTCATTAAGATTACCGTACCAAATAAACCTTTGGGGAGAAGCCAGTTAAATGCAAGTTCTTCCCAAAGGCTTTTCTCATATTCCAAACCATCTCAATATTTCTACGCAGCGCGAACTTGTTGATGTTATCCGCGAGATCGTCAAACAAGCCCCGTTATATCGGCCAGAAATGCCGAAAACTGGTGAACCCTTCTCTGTTCGCATGACCAATTGTGGGGAGCTGGGTTGGGTTTCTGATGAACAATCTGGCTATCGCTACCAGCCCAATCACCCTAAAACCAGCAAGCCCTGGCCCAAAATACCTGATCAGCTTATGCAAATCTGGCGAGAATTATCTGGCGCTGAATATTCACCTGAAGCCTGTCTTATCAATTTTTACGATACATCAGCGCGCATGGGGCTGCATCAGGACAATGATGAAAATAATCTAGAAGCGCCAGTGCTTTCAATATCACTGGGCGACACATGTCAATTCCGCATCGGTCAAACAACGCGCGGAGGTCAAACCAAAAGCTTTAAGCTCCATAGCGGTGATGTTGTTGTTCTTGGTGGAGAATCTCGTCTTTGTTTCCATGGTGTCGATAAGATTTATCCTGATACATCACCGCTTCTTAAAAACGGTGGCCGGATTAATCTCACCCTGCGGCGGGTAACCCAAACTTAGATAATCAGCCAGATGCTTTCTTCATAAAACGACGTGTTGAATAATAAATTACGGCGACCAAGAGTGCCCCTGCAAGCCCGTCAATTGCATAATGCCATGCCAAGTAAACGGAGCTAACCCAAACAAAGAGCGCATAAATTAGCGCGATAAATCCGAGTTTACGATTGATCTCAAATGCAAAGAAAACATTCATACACACAAGCGAAACATGCATGCTGGGAAATGCGGATATACCTGTACCTAGACTAGGTGTCGTGCTGGCATAAGCACTCCAAAGATAAGCTTGATATCTGATAGCGCTGCTCTGTTCATGCTGAGCAAGTATTGCTAACTGCTCTCCAAAACGCATCTCATCACCGGTAACAAGACCATAAAAAGCAGGTCCCGCAGATATAAATAACCCAGCAAATATTGTTCCCACGATTACCCAAACCCAAACAATGGAAGCAAGATATCTAACCTTCATTTCACTGCGAGAATCTGCATATGCTGCAAGAGCAATGATCGCAAAAACTTGAATATGCCAGTACATATTGTAATTGATTTCAACGAACTTTTGTAGCGCTATACTATGAATTGAATCAAACATAATACGCCAAGGGTCACCACCGAAAAATAGTAATTTATCTAAATCGGCTTGCCAAATATCATGCTGAAAGCCCTGTAAATCTGCAAAACTGGTTTTAATTGCGGTGTACATTCCCATAAACATACAAAGCAGGATCATCAAAACGACACCAACAAAGAAATTTGCGATGTTCTGATTGGAAAACGTCCGTTTCAGTGCCCAACGCGAGCGATGTTTACCACGCCTAACGGCACCAAGGGTTGCGCTAAATATAAAAAAAGTAGGTAGAACAACGACCACTAACGGAAGAAGTGTCTCAAGATAAATAAAGAAATGTTGTCCGGCGAGCTTTTCAAAATAACCTAAATAGACAAACCCAATACCCCAATATGCGAGCATGAGCATAATTACAGGTTTTGTTTTGGAAATACTGAATAAAAAATGCTCTCTGAATTCAAATATTTGCACGCCAAACTCTTCCCGCGTAGGCATATAAATCATTTGAGCTTTATTTTGTAACATCATAAGCAAAACCAACCATTTAGCACTAAGTGCTCACATGGTAGTATCTTGCTCTTAATTATCGATTAAGTCAGATCGAGAACATCTACTACAATCTGCGCAGAAAAACTTCTTCGATGAGATGATCATCACCTTTTCGTAGGATCAAATCCGCACGTGGCCGTGTCGGCAGGATATTTTCATAAAGATTTTTAAGATTGATATTTTGCCACAGATCATTAGCTATTTTCAAGGCGTCTTTATCACCAATTTCAACATAACGGTGAAAGAAAGATTTTGGATCTTTAAATGCTGTGTCTCTTAAACGCATAAAACGTTCGATATACCATTCTTCGATTTTTTCTTCTTCAGCGTCGATATAAATCGAGAAATCAAAAAAATCTGAGACAAATGGCACCACTCGCCCGTGAGATGGTAGTTCCCGAACTTGAAGGACATTAATTCCTTCAAATATGAGGATATCCGGCTTTTCTATTAATTGGTATTTATCCGGCAAAACATCATATGACATGTGCGAGTAAAGAGGTGCTTTTACCTTTGGTTTTCCAGACTTAATTGCAGCGAGGAACCGCAAAAGTGCACCGATGTCATAACTATCTGGAAATCCTTTTCTTGCCATCAGATCATGCTCTTTTAAATAGGCATTTGGATAAAGGAACCCATCCGTTGTCACCAAATCAACTTTTGGATGCGATGGCCAACGGCTCAGAAGCTCTCGCAAGACACGCGCGGTTGTAGATTTACCTACCGCGACAGATCCACCAATCCCAATGACAAAAGGAGCCTGAATGGCACTTTCCATATCTAGAAAATGTTGCCGTTGAGAAAATAGACTCTGGGTCTTCTCAACATGAGCAGACAACATGCGCGATAAAGACAGGTAAATTTTTCGGATTTCATTGAGATCAACGGGATCATTAAGCGATCTCAGGCGCCTTACTTCCTCTTCACTTAATGTGAGAGGGGTATCAGCACGAAAATCTGACCATTGATCAGCACTGAATTTTAAAAAAGGCGAATATTTATCGTGACCCAAATGATCGATATCTACCGACGTATCATCCATTGGCACGCGAAGCTTTTTCATCAATACCCGACTGGCCCGTTCGTTTTGCCAATTCAGCCATAACATCATCCAATGGAATATCGGCAATTTTCAACACAACAAGTAAGTGAAATAGGAGATCGGCGGATTCTGATACCAGTTCACCGCGATCATTTTTCATCGCCGCAATAACAGTTTCAACCGCTTCTTCACCTAGTTTTTTGCTAGCTTTTTCCTGACCTTGGGAAATAAGTTTTGCCGTCCAAGACTCATCCGGTGAAGCCGCAGCGCGACTTGCAACGATCGTTTCGAGATCAGAAAGAATAAAATCTGTCATTTGAACCGCTCCCTTTATTCAAATGTCCCCGTCATCATACCTAAATGGTATGGATTGTTTCATTAGTCAAGATAAGGCTAGTCGAGGCGAACTGCCAAACCGTTGTCAGCCATATATTGTTTTGCCTCACCGATTGTATAGGTACCAAAATGGAATATCGAAGCTGCAAGTACAGCTGTCGCATGCCCATCACGGATACCCTCAACCAAATGATCGAGATTACCTACGCCACCAGATGCAATAACCGGCACTGAGGTCGCATCAGCAATGGTACGGGTTAGACCTAGGTCATACCCGATTTTAGCCCCATCACGATCCATAGATGTCACAAGTAACTCACCTGCACCCAACTCTGTCATTTTAATGGCAAAATCCACCGCATTAATACCGGTTTCATTACGCCCACCATGGGTAAAAATTTCCCATCGGTCTGTTTCACCATCTTTAGAAACACGTTTTGCATCGATGGAAACAACAATACATTGATTACCAAATTTATCGGCAGCTTCTGCTACAAATTCCGGATTATTGACTGCGGCCGTATTGATTGAAACCTTATCCGCACCAGACAAAAGCAATTTGCGAATATCTTTAACCTCTCGCACACCACCGCCAACAGTAAGGGGCATAAAACAATGATCGGCTGTTTTTGCGACCACATCAAAAATTGTGTCGCGATTACCAGATGAGGCAGTAATATCCAGAAAACACAGTTCATCGGCACCGGCAGCATCGTAAGCTTTTGCAGCTTCTAGCGGATCGCCAGCATCAATCAAATCCACAAAGTTGACGCCTTTTACGACGCGTCCGTCTTTAACATCAAGGCAGGGAATAATACGTGATTTAAGCATCTGATCCTCTTAAAACCGCAAGCGCTTCATCAGGATCAATACGGCCATCATAAAGCGCACGGCCTGAAATAGCACCCTCGAGTTTTCTCGCCTTATCACTCGCGAGCATTTTAATGTCATCCATCGATGCCAAACCACCAGACGCGATCACAGGAATTGAAATTTCTTCTGCCAAGTGCAGTGTAGAATCCCAATTAATACCCTTTAAAATCCCATCACGATCAATATCCGTGTAGATGATGGCTGCAACACCTGCATCCTCAAATTCTTTTGCCAACTCCACAATACCAAGCTCGGATGCTTCGGCCCAGCCTTCAACAGCAACCTTTCCACCTTTGGCGTCAATTCCAATAGCAATTTGATCTGGGAATTCACGACAGGCTTTTTTTACTAAATCTGGGTCTCGAACTGCTATTGTACCAAGTATGACACGTTTGACACCTTTGTGGAGCCAATTGGAAATGTGATCGAGGTTGCGGATACCTCCACCAAGCTGAACAGGATTGCTTGTAGATGCCAAAATCTCTTCAACCGCAGCGCCATTTACGGCTTCACCAGCGAATGCACCATTTAGATCGACAACATGGAGCCAGCTAAATCCCTGATCCTCAAATGCTTTTGCTTGCGCGCCTGGACTGTCATTATAAATAGTTGCCTGATCCATATCGCCAAGTTTAAGGCGTACACATTGACCATCTTTAAGATCAATTGCCGGAAATAAAATCATTTATGTTTTCCTAGTTCTATATTTGCCACTTCAAAAAATTCGTAATAAGCGACAAGCCAAGTTCCTGACTTTTTTCAGGATGGAATTGCGTACCCACCATATTATCTTTAGCAATCACTGCAGTAACGTCGCCACCATAATTGGTAGTTGCAAGCACATCGCCAGAATTTACCGCCTTAAAATGATAGGAATGAACAAAATAGGCATGTTTACCATCATCACCCGTTTTAATGCCTTCAAACAGCGCATGATCTCGTTTGAGATTAATGGTGTTCCAACCCATCTGCGGAATTTTAAGATCAGGGTCATCAATCTCGATTTCGGTCACATCACCAGAGATCCAGCCCAATCCTTCCGTCGTCGTTTTTTCCAAGCCGCGATCTGACATGAGTTGCATGCCCACACAAATTCCAAAAAACGGACGTGCTTTTTTGATAACGGCTTCGTTAAGCACCTCAACCATACCGTCAACTGCACCAAGGCCTTTGCGGCAATCGGCATAAGCCCCCACACCCGGCAAGACAATGCGATCTGCATGTAAAACATCTTCCGCATGATTAGTCAGTATGACTTCTGCTCTTAGATTAGCTTCACGAACAGCGCGCTCAAATGACTTAACAGCGGATCGTAAATTACCCGACCCATAGTCAATCACTGCAACTTTCATTTATGGTCCTAATTTCTGCCGAAAACCATATCGGCTTGTTGTGGGGACGGTTTTGTCTTTAATATCGGCTTTACGACTTTCATATGAGATTTTGGCTGCTCTGCAAGATATATATCTCGTGCCATTTCAGAATTTAATGCCGAAACACGTGCCAAAACAACCAATCCCTGTTTCTGTAAAAATTCTAAATAGAAAAATCGCGCCTCAAAACCCAGCCAAAATGCAATCAATAAACTCAAAACTAATTGTAAAGCATCGAGCGGTAAAAGAGAGACGGCTAAGAATACCATTAAGCTTATTCCTGCGTGAAGCCACATGCCTCTCCATAAAAACCACAAAGGCGGCACGATAAAAGCAAAAAAGCTAAACCCATCACGGATGGCAAACAGGTCCTCTTGGCCTTGTATCCCAGGCCGCTGGCCTAAAACGGTAAAATGCTTCATGGATTAATTCCTGAAAATACAACCTAGTTTAATGAACCCTTAGTTGATGGCACACGATCACTTTGCCTTGGGTCAATTTCGCAAGCTGTTCGCAGCACGCGAGCAACTGCTTTAAAGCAAGTTTCTGCAATATGGTGATTATTAACGCCGTAATAGTTGTTAATATGCAACGTCATACCTGAATTTTGTGCAAGAGCCTGAAAAAACTCGCGCACAAGCTCGGTATCAAACGTTCCAATCTTCGGAGATGAAAAATCAACATCCCACACCAGAAATGGACGACCGGAAATATCAATACCGGCTTTGGTCATAGTCTCATCCATAACCAAATCAAGAGATGCATATCGGGTAATACCCTTACGATCGCCAAGTGCTTTTGAGATGGCCTGGCCAATTGCAATACCTACATCTTCAACCGTATGGTGATCATCAATATGAAGATCACCATCCGCCTGAATATCCATATCAATCAAAGAATGCCGAGACAATTGTTCAAGCATATGATCGAAAAATCCAACACCAGTTTCAATGTTTGATAGGCCTGTGCCATCTATTTTCACCGTCACTGAGATATCTGTTTCGTTGGTTTTACGATCAACCGAACCTAGCCTGTTACTCATAGTAATTCTCACATCTTATATCGTATGTGCATATATGAAGTTATAAATGCATCTAAAAATCATATTCTTAAGGTGCTAAATAACAGGCAAAGATGTAAATTTCCATACGCATCCGAAGAATAGATGATGTTTAGCTTTTGATTTTTGTTTCTTTTGACCTACATAGAGGCTTAGAAGATCACGAATTTGCCCAATATAGGCGGCACAGCACACTAATTAGGAATGAATATGAGTGAACATAACCCTTTTGGCACAATGCATGCGACAACTATTATTACTGTCAAAAAAGACGGTGTGGCTGTAATGGCAGGCGACGGACAAGTCAGTCTTGGCCAAACGGTGATGAAGGGAAATGCACGAAAAGTGCGCCGTATTGGTAAAAATGGTAATGTTATTGCAGGTTTTGCTGGCGCAACAGCCGATGCATTTACGCTTCTAGAACGCCTAGAAGCAAAATTAGAACAATATCCAGGTCAATTGATGCGCGCCTCCGTGGAGCTTGCCAAAGATTGGCGTACAGATCGATATTTACGCAAACTGGAAGCCATGATGCTGGTAGCAGATAAAGATGTAACACTTGCAATCACAGGTAACGGTGATGTACTTGAACCAGAACATGGAACAATGGCGATCGGCTCTGGTGGTAACTACGCCTATGCGGCGGCCAGAGCATTGATGGACACAGATATGTCGGCAGAAGATATTGCCAGAAAAGCAATGGGAATCGCTGGCGATATCTGTGTATACACAAATCACAACTTTGTCGTTGAAACGCTTAAGACAAGTGATTAGGCAATCCTCAAGACGCATTTATTTATCTTAAGTATTTATATTATTTGGACATTTATTTTATGACAGCTTTTTCCCCACGTGAAACCGTATCAGAACTCGACCGCTATATTATCGGCCAGAAAGATGCAAAACGCGCCGTTGCTATTGCCATGCGTAATCGCTGGCGTCGTCAACAATTGCCTGAAAGCCTTCGTGATGAAGTGATGCCAAAAAACATCCTGATGATTGGACCCACCGGCGTTGGTAAAACTGAAATTTCTCGCCGTTTGGCTAAACTCGCTGGCGCGCCATTTATCAAAGTGGAAGCAACAAAATTCACTGAAGTTGGTTATGTAGGTCGAGATGTTGAGCAAATCATTCGTGATCTGATTGAAGCTGGTATTTCCATCATCAAAGAGAAAAAGCGCGCCGAGGTGAAAGCCAAAGCCCATGTAAACGCTGAAGAACGCGTGCTTGATGCACTTGTGGGAAACACTGCTTCACCTGCGACGCGAGATTCGTTCCGTAAAAAACTTCGCGAAGGGCAAATTGACGATAAAGAAATTGAAATTGAAATCGCAGATAATCAATCCAATATGCCTAACTTCGAAATCCCTGGCATGCCTGGTGCAAATATTGGTGTCATGAATATTAGCGAGATGTTTGGCAAAGCGATGGGTGGTCAAACTAAAAAAATAAAGACGTCTGTTAAAGAATCATATGAGCAGCTTATCAATGATGAAGCTGAAAAACTTATTGATGATGAACAAATTCAACAGGAAGCGCTCGCTTCTGCTCAAAATGATGGCATTGTTTTTATTGATGAAATTGATAAAATTGCGGCTAAAGACGGCGGTTCAGGCGTTGGCGTATCTCGCGAAGGTGTTCAGCGCGATCTTTTACCTCTCGTTGAAGGAACCACCGTTGCGACGAAATATGGCCCGATTAAAACCGACCATATTCTTTTCATAGCATCAGGTGCATTCCATGTTGCAAAACCATCTGATCTTTTACCCGAACTGCAGGGTCGTTTACCAATTCGAGTTGAATTGCGTGCACTTGAGAAACATGATTTCCGCCGTATTTTAACTGAACCAGAAGCGAGCCTCATCAAGCAATATGTGGCGCTGATGAAAACAGAAGATGTGGACCTCGATTTCACTGATGATTCGATTGAAGCACTCGCAGATGTCGCTGTTCACCTAAATTCAACGGTTGAAAACATCGGTGCGCGACGTTTGCAGACCGTTATGGAACGCGTTTTAGATGAAATTTCATTCAAGGCGCCCGATATGAATGGTGAAACACTTAAAATTGATGCGGAATATGTACGAAAACACGTTGGTGATCTTGCACAGGACACAGATTTGTCTAAATTCATTCTATAAATCAGCGATAAAAACCGGTGCACAAGCCGAAGTTGCTAAGGGATGCCAAGAAATATGCGAATTATATTGATCTTTGCAGCGCTTTTCAGCCTGCTTGCTACACAATATTCTGTGGCTAAATCTGTTCGCGAGGTGCCAAGTGGCAATCGCCTATCGCGCCAACCTGCCATTCCTTCTGGTTCAAAAAATAGAACCGTTGCAAAGAAAACCAGTTTTGATCGAAAATATGAAAAGATAAAAAAGCTTCTCGAAAAAGATCGTAATCTTCAAAATCGCATTAAACGCGTGTCAAAGGCCTACAAAATAGATCCAATACATATTGTTGGCGCCTTGGTTGGTGAGCACACGTTCAATGTCGATGTTTATGACACTTTTCAATCATACTATGTCAAAGCAATTGCCTATGCGACAAACAATTTTACCTTTGAGTATGATGGCGAAAAAGTCATGGATTTTGTCAATCGAGAAGAATTTGCAAAGTGCAAAGACATAAAAGGATCATATGCATTATGGTCCTGCCGTGAAAATGTTTGGCAGAAGAAATTTCGTGGTAAAAAAGTGGATGGAAAACGATATCCGAAAGATCGATTTAGCGCGGTATTTTTCCAACCCTTTTTTGCAGGGCAAACATTTGGTTTAGGGCAACTTAACCCTCTCACAGCTTTAAAACTAACAGATAAAGTTTCATCCGTTTCAAGACATAAAAAGCTAAATGCAAATAAAGCTAAGGATGTCTACAAAACAATTATGGATCCTAATACGACGCTAAGCTATATGGCTGCTCTTATTCGTGTATCCATTGATGCTTATAAAAAGAAAGCTAAGCTTGATATTTCAAAGAATCCGGGGATTACAGCTACACTTTATAATTTAGGTAATCCAGAAGCCCGCGCTGTTAGACATGCGCGTAGTGGCCGACGATACCCACGTGAAAATTACTATGGCTGGTTTGTTAATAAACACGAAAAAGAACTGCGTGAAATCGTCAAAAAATGGTAATTTTCCCCATCAATGTCGGTTTATTTCGCATTCTCAATAATCATTCGAATTTTATCAAGATCCTCTGATGACAATGTCTGAACAGATTTGGACAAAAGATTGGCAACCTCTGTCGCCTTGGCATTTAACCCAGACGTATTGATTGTAATTTTAGGATCAGACAAGCCTGCAAGTTCCATCAGGTTCTCTGCATCATCCCAAATTACATTAAAGTACCCGATGGTCCGCTGAACAAATTGCCAACTTGGTTTTGAACGGTGGCCGTGTTCAAGCGCAGACAAATAGGCTGCCGAGACACCTAGCTCTATGGCCATTTGTTTTTGTGTTACATTGCGATCTTCACGCAATTTTCGAATAGCTTCACCAAATGGGGTCATCTGATTTTTTCCGTTTTCTTACGCAACCTAACATAAAGTGCTCCTTCACCGCCATGATGCTGAGCAGCATTACGGAACCCTGAGACAAACATTTTAAAATCTGATTTTGTGAACCAGTCAGGTACTGCGCGCTTTAAAACACCCTGCCCACCGGAAGAATTTCCTTTGCCGGTAATAACCAGAACATGGCGTAAACCTTGCTGATAAGCATCATCTAGAAAATTGTAGAGTGCCCAATGTGCCGATTGTTGCGTCATGCCATGCAAATCAATACGAGCATCTATAGAAACACGACCTTTTGAAATTTTGCGATGAACGGGCCGTTCAATTGGATTTAACGATTGTTGCTTAACACCCTTAGAAGCTACTTTTGGTTTTGAAATTGGCGGTTGATAGCTCTCGGCTACAGACCGCAGGACCGGTTTCTTTAAAAAGGGTTTTCGTTCCTTTTCATCAATATGATGAATATCAAGCAGATCATCCTCATCGAGCGCGGTCATTTTTCCATAAGGCGTCACAGTTTTGGTCACTTTGTGCCAAATTTTGCGATCATCTTCTGTAAGTTTTTTCTGCCGTTTGGTCATAATCTGATTTTAGATACTGCCTTAAAAGATTTCGTTACCAGATCTAATTCTTTGGAAGCAAAATGTAAAATTCAGCATCGTGACAGACTTTACCTGCTATTTGGCCAGCATCTTCACCGCTGCCCATAAATATGTCCCCACGAGATGCACCAAGAATGGCAGAACCTGTATCTTGGGCAATCATAAGCCTTCTAAACCGGTCTCCATCCTCCAATAAATCAGTTTGCATGTTTATGAATATCGGCAAACCAAATTGATGTATTGACCTGTCAACAGCAAGAGAACGTCGAGGTGTTAGCTGAACCTTTGCTGCACCCACCGGCCCGAGATTATCCTCAAGCTGACTATTTTGAGAAAAAAAGATGTATGATTGATTTTGCCATAATATTTCATCAACTCGATACGGATTTTCCTTCATACCTTCAGCTATCCAACTCCGAATAGCTTTCATAGAAATATGTTCTTGGCTAATTATCCCTCGTTCGACCAGTATTTTGCCAATACTCGTATAGGGATGACCTGTTTTTGCAGCATAAGAAATACGCATGGTTTGACCATGATCATCGATAAGCTTTGCGGAACCTTGAATATGAGTAAAATAGACATCAGATCTCTCAGCGGCATAGCCAATTTCCAGGCCTTTGCTTTCTAAACAGCCACAATCTATAGCTTTTCGATCCGAATAAACCTCATAACCATCATCGACCTGCCGCGCGAAATCAAAATTTTTTGGAACAGTGTTTGGCTTTATCGTGAGGTGTTTGATCGATTTTAAATCTTCTGGTTGCCGATAGATGGGGTATTGAAATTCACTGTCCTTTATAAATGATACCCGCACCTCTGGCTCATAATATGCGGTGACGAATCCTGATTTCCCGGCATCGTCTATGAAATGTGGTGTAAAATTCTCCTCAAAGAACGTTTTCGCCTGCGCGGTGGTAATATCCTGCCCTTCGCTTAACTGTATCGCTTGATTGCAGATCTCGCTAAAGCGTTGTTGCGATACACTAATCGCTCGCGTTGGGTATGGTTTTTGATTTATATGGTGATTAGCTGAAACAACAAAGGCGGCAAAAGCCGCCTTATGATCATCGTCCTGCCAACCATCAAGAACATCAAACCTACAAGGCTGGCACATAAAAGTCATTTGTTTTAACTTTACACCTTTAGCTCACGCGTCAGGTTCAGAAGCAACAAGACGCCAGTTTGGATCACGTGACTTAAGATCGCGTGAGAATGTCCACACATCGATAACTTCGGCGATATCTTCTTCATCACCTTCTATAATCTCACCATCTTTATTAAATGTCGCTGAGATAATCTGACTAACCAAGCGAACTGTCACGTTCGCGACGCGATTTTGAACTTCTGCTTGAACGATATTGGCTTTTTCAACACCAACAAAGTTAAATTTAACCACCTCGCCACGCGATTCACGTTCATTGATCGCTGTTGCATAACTCTCATAAACATCTCGAGACAATAAGTTTTTCAACTCTTTACGATTGCCATCTGCAAAGGACGTTACGATCATATCATATGCCATTCGCGCGCCTTCAACGAATTGTTTGGGCGTAAACTGCGGATCTTTATCGAAAATTGCACGGAGACCTTTATTCAGGTCGGAACCTATATCAGCATAATCATCGATAGCTGCATATTTCTTACTATCGTCTCGTTTATTATCACGCTGTGGAAGAGTTACCACATTTGAATCAGCATCATGATCTGCTCTTGTATCATCACGGTGCAAAGCTTCCGGTCTTTCATTACGAGGCTTCTCATGGCCGGTGCGTTTTCCTAAAACACCGCGCAATTGCATGAATACAATAATTGCTACTGCAAAGAAGAAAAATGTTACAAAGTCAAAAGAACCCATAATTATCGCCGTTATTTAAAAAATCATCTACTAGGCATATAGAGTGCTTAGGCCTATCATTCAAATGACTTTCTCTTTAAAAATGACATTCAATTCATTATCTAAAGAATAAAATCAATATTAAGGCCATAATACTTGGCCAAATTTAGTAAGAAATTATAAAATGCGCTTATCAATTATTCCAATTTTGCTCTTAGTAGTTCCAATTTCTGAAATTGCTGTATTCATTCTCATTGGTGGGCAAATTGGTGTCTTTCCAACACTGGTAATGATCTTCGTCACCGCAATATTAGGAACATTCTTCTTACGCCAGCAAGGACTGGGCATTTTACAACGTCTACAAAATGAACAGAAAGCAGGTAGACTTCCTGGTCGAGAGCTTGTTCATGGTGCCATGATCATGATTGCGGGTGTATTATTGCTGACACCTGGATTTGTTACAGATTCCATCGGTTTTCTTTTGTTTTTTCCACCGTTTCGCGATTTAGCGTGGAACTTCATAAAATCACGAATTAGCGTCGTTAATTTTGGAGGTGGACTAGGCGGTGGCCCGAATGGTGGAATGGGTGGTTTTCATTCGACAGATAGACATCCGAATTACCCAAAAGAACCTTATGTTGATTTGAACGAAGATGAATATACCTCTGAACCAAACCCAGATTCACCGTGGGGAGATGGCGGGAAAAACGAAGAACACAAAACATCAAAAACAAATCAGGTCAGCGACCAATATAAACGAAAATAGATTTTTTTGTTGTCACAAATGGGCTGAAATGCTAGCTCCACCTCAATTAAACCATCAATAAGCCTATTACCTCTGATATGCTTTTCCAAAACTAAGCCAAACAAGGATAATTAAATGTCGGATAAACCAGCTGAAAATAACGCTGCAAATGGTGAAGCTGCTGCTGCGCCATCACTAAATGTCCTAACTCAGTACGTCAAAGACCTTTCATTTGAAAACCCGGGCGCGCCTAAATCTCTTGGCCCAAAGGAAAAAGCTCCAGACATTAACATTAATGTAAATGTGAATGCTAATCCGCTTTCAGAAACAGATTTTGATGTTGTACTTAACCTTACAGCTGACGCCAAAGATGGCAAAGACACCTTATTCCACATTGATTTGGTTTATGGCGGTGTTTTCCGTATTGAAAACTTCCCGCAAGAACATGTTCTTCCTGTTCTTTTCATTGAGTGCCCACGTCTTTTATTCCCATTTGCACGTCAGATCGTTGCAGATGCATCACGTAATGGTGGTTTCCCACCATTGATGATCGATCCAATTGATTTTGCACAAATGTTCCAACAGCGCATGGCTGAAGAACAAGCAAAGCAAAAAGTTGAAGCTCCTAAAGCTAACTAATCATTTCGATTATTTCAGACCGGTTTATGCAAAAGCGTAAACCGGTTTTTTTATTGCTTATATTTTGCCCAGATGGAATTTTCGCCCAGGCCATCAATTAATAAATCATGGGCTTGTTTTTCTTCATCAGTAACACGCGATGGCAAAGGTTCAGGTCTTTGGCCGAATCGGACAATTGTTCCATCCGTTGCTTCAAACGTCTGATCGCCATCATCTTGATTATTCACAAGACTTAGAGCTGTTTGGCGACCACCTGACATTTCGATATAGACTTCCGCAAGCAACTCAGCATCGAGCAACGCGCCGTGCTTCTCACGTCTAGAATTATCTATTCCATAACGACGACACAAAGCATCCAAACTATTTGGGCCCATTGGATGACGACGACGAGCAATTGCCAATGTATCAATAACATGCTCATTGCCAATTGGCGGAATATCTAATCGAGCAAGTTCAGCATTTAAAAAACCCATGTCAAAACTAGCATTATGCGCAACAAGTTTTGCACCTTTTACAAACGTCAAAAGATCATCAACGATGTCTTTAAACAGAGGCTTATCATTCAAGAACTCGTCAGTAATACCATGGACTTCAAGCGCATCAGGATGTACTTTTTTACCAGCGGCATTGATATAGATATGAAAGGAATTCCCCGTTGGAAATTTGTTATCAAGTTCAAGACCACCAAACTCAATAATTCTATCTTCCTTGTTGCTAAGACCTGTTGTTTCAGTATCGAAGATGATTTCACGCATGGTATAATTCCTAATTACAGTGTTAAGAATGTCGCAAAATGTTAATAATTGCTATGACTTGGGCTTCTGTTTCTTTTAAACTCACAGACGTATCCACAATATGGTCCGCGCGGCGACGTTTTTCATGATCCGGTATTTGCTTGGCTAATATCGCTTCGAATTTCTCTGTTGTCATGTTTTTGCGGGATAGAACGCGTTGTCGTTGAACATCGGCATCACAAGTTACCACTATAATTGCATTGAAACGTTCTTCAGCACCTATTTCAAATAGGAGCGGAATATCTAGAAGAACAAGATCATGACCTTTTTGACGCGCAACTTCGACAAATTCATCTTGTTTAAGTTTAACAAGGGGATGAACCAGAGCTTCAAGTTTAGCAAATGCATCAGAATTTCCTATTACATATTTAGAAAGCGCAGCTCTATTCACCTTGCCATCTTTTGTTGATCCCGGAAACAATGATTCAATAGGTTCTACGGCTTCATTATCATAAAGTGCATGCACAATATCATCGGAGCCGATTGCAGGAACGCCATGTTGTTCAAACATTTTGGTCGTTGTGGTTTTACCCATACCAATAGAACCTGTGAGGCCAATTATCTTCATTTTGTCTCCAGTTATAGACAGGTTAGCTTCTAGGCGCTTAAAATAATCTCTCGAAGTTCTTTTGTTACTTGCGGTCTCTCACCAAACCAATGTTCAAATCCAGGAACTGCCTGATGAAGCAACATACCAAATCCATCTGCTATTTTCATATTCTGATCCATTGCCATCTGCAGAAATGGTGTAATCAATGGCGTATAAACAATATCAGTGACCAAAGCATCATCTGCCATAACTGTAAAATCTAAACTCGGAACTTTTGTTCCGCCCATACCAAGAGATGTTGTGTTGATAAAAAGATCTGCATCCTGCAGACCAGATTGCAATTCATTCACTGGTAAGACTTTGATATAATTACCAAAATCCTGTGCTAGATTTTCAGCTCGCTCTATAGTTCGATTAAAAAGGAAGACTTCGTCAAAACCTATCTGTTTAAGAGCAAATAAAATAGCGCGACTAGCACCACCGGCACCTAAAACAATTGCCTTCTTTCCTTTGCGCCAGCTCTTATCAAAATCGTCTAGATTTGCAGTAAAGCCATAAACATCCGTATTTGTGGCATGAAGTTTTCCACCTTCTTTGTAAATCGTATTAGCTGCACCTATCTGAGCGGCAATATCATCAACATAATCAACTAATTTAAAGGTCTGTTCTTTGTGAGGAATTGTCACATTTCCACCTAAAAATTCAGCATCATCTAATTTCAACATCTGAATAAATGACGGATATTCATCTGGGGAAACATCTACAGCCTCATAAGAACCTTCTAGCCCATATTTTTTAAGCCAGTAACCATGAATTAGCGGAGATTTTGAATGCGAAATCGGATGCCCTACAACAAACGCTCTCTTAAAAACCTGTTCAGCCATCAATCACTCCCAAGTTCCGCAGCTCTTCCAAAAGTGGTAACATAGGCAACCCGACGATTGTAAAAAAATCACCCTTGATGTTGTCAAACAATTGCACACCTTCTTTTTCCAATTGATAGGCACCAACAGAGGTAAGAACATCATCGCCTGCTTGAGCAAGATGGCGGCCTATAAATTCTGGTGTTAATTTTCGCATTGTTAATTCAGCGGTTGATACATGTTGCCATATCGTTTCACCATTTTTTACAATTACTACAGCACTGTTTAATTCATGCGTACTACCTGATAGTTCCAATAAACGGCGCCTTGCATCATCCATATTTTCGGGTTTATGAAACATCTTGTCTTGCATTGACATCGTTTGATCAGAACCAATTACATATTGATCAGTATTTTTTTGTGATACATCTAAAGCTTTCGCATTAGCTAGAATAAGAGCTAGTTCTTTTGGTATCACACCAGTATCTTTAACTGCGGTTTCAATCGTACGCTCGTCGATATCTGCTGAAGCAGTATCAAAGTTAAGACCAGCATTTTCCATTAACATCTTCCGATGGATACTTTTTGAAGCAAGAATAATTTTGGAATTCATGAAGCTCACTGATTCTCTGAAAGTTACATTTCAATTTCTAAGTTCGTTACTTTGGTCAATCATTTTGCTGATCTACGCACAATTATAATTTTGACCTGTTAATGAAATTGGATAACATTTGGTTAACAAAACAGCACTAGATAAGTTATTAAAACAATGCTCAGTTTATCCACAATGTGAATAAGTCGAATAACTATTAATTAAAATCTCAAGATACTCTGTGATTATAAGGTATAACTTTTTTTGTAAGTTATATTATATTGAAAAATATATATTTTTGCGATGTTTCGGTTTTGAAATGATCGATATTTGATGCGACAAGATTGTGGATACCTTGTGGATGAATTGTGGTTTATTGTTAATCACCATTATTCACAGACTCTAAGAATAAAAATACAAATACATATATAATTTATATATTAGCCCGGAGTGTATAAGTGTCAGAGAAGAGAAAATTACTACGTGTTCTCGATGGAGAAACTATTTTTCCACCACCCATATGGCTTATGAGACAAGCAGGACGTTACTTACCGGAATATCGTGCCACTCGAAAAACAGCGAAAGATTTTTTATCACTTTGTTATAATCCGGAATTAGCTGTTGAAGTTACAATGCAACCAATTCGCAGATTTGGTTTTGATGCAGCTATTATGTTTTCTGATATATTAGTTATTCCAGATGCTTTGAATAGAAATGTTCATTTTGTAACGGGTGAAGGGCCTAAAATGGATCCTATCGACCCTGCAGGCATTGATGCTTTGAAAACAGATAATTTTCTGAACCATCTTACACCGGTCTTTGAAACGCTTAAGCGGTTACGAATAGAACTCCCTAATGAAACTACTCTTCTAGGCTTCTGTGGTGCTCCGTGGACGGTAGCAACCTATATGATTGCTGGTCACGGGACACCTGATCAAGCTCCAGCCAGATTATTTGCTTATGAACATGAGCAAGCTTTTAACAAACTGCTCGATATTTTAGCGGATATGTCCGCTCAGTATTTAATCGCTCAGATAGATGCCGGTGCAGATGCTGTACAAATATTTGATTCTTGGGCAGGTGTTTTAGGGGAGAAAGAATTTGAGAAATATGCTGTTCGTCCTGTTAAGCGAATTATTGATCAGGTTCGAGCTGCCCGCTCGGATGCTAAGATAATTGCCTTTGCAAAGGGCGCTGGTATTTTACTCCAAAACTATCGTTCTCAAGTAGGTTCTGATGCTATAGGTCTCGATTGGACCGTACCTGTTACTTTTGCAAAAGAATTACAAAAACAGGGCGCTGTCCAAGGCAATCTTGATCCTATGTTAATGGTTGCAGGTGGAGAAGCCCTTGATAAAGGGGTTGATAGGATTATGGCTGAGTTATCCGACGGACCCTTAATTTTTAATCTTGGCCATGGAATAACACCTCAAGCTGATCCGGAAAATGTCACTCGCTTATTGAAACGGATAAGAGGATATCAGCGTGGATAGTTCTGTGAAAAAAAAGGTCGTTTCAGGTGTTATCTACATCATGTTTTTTGCAATATTAGCTATAACTTGGAAAAGTGTTCATGCTTATCCTTGGATTAAAGCTTTGCATGTGATTGCTGTTATCTCATGGATGGCTGGTATGCTCTATTTGCCACGGCTTTTTGTTTATCATGCTGCATCGAAAGTTGGATCGGATGTTTCTGAACAATTCAAGGTGATGGAACTTAAGCTTTTGAAAATTATCATTAATCCAGCGATGATAGTGGCTTGGGGATGTGGTATTTGGTTGATATTTAGTGGCTTTGTACCACTTGAGACGTGGTTTATCATTAAGTTTATATTGGTTTTGGTTTTGTCTGGATTTCATGGTGTTTTATCTAAAGCACAAAAACGTTTTGCAATGGATGAAAATACAAAATCCGAGAAACAATGGCGATATCTTAATGAGGTCCCAACATTGTTAATGATCGGTGTTGTTATCATGGTAATTGTGCGACCATTTTAATGCAAAATTATAGGGCCTTGCGATTCCGTTTGAGAATCGTTATGCTAGCTCTATCCAAGCCCGTCCGATTTCTTCGGCTTTGTCATTTCGGGTTTACTTCTCAATAGTTATATCTGGATTTTCCATGCAAGAAATGAAGCTTCAAGAGCTTAAAAGTAAAAAACCTGCTGAGTTATTAGAATTCGCAGAAGGTGTTGATGTCGAAAACGCGAGTGTTATGCGCAAACAGGAATTGATGTTTGCCATCCTGAAGCAGCTAGCTGCTCAGGACGTCACGATTATTGGTGAAGGTGTTGTTGAAGTTCTTCAGGATGGGTTTGGCTTTATGCGTTCAGCACAAGCTAATTACCTGCCAGGTCCTGATGATATATATATCTCTCCGTCTCAGATTCGAAAGTTTTCTTTAAAAACCGGTGATACTGTTGAAGGTCCGATACGTGGACCGAAGGAAGGTGAGCGTTATTTTGCACTCCTAAAAGTCAATACAATAAACTTTGAAGATCCGGAAAAGATTAGACACAAAGTACATTTTGATAATTTGACTCCTCTTTATCCAGATGAGCGAATTAATATGGAGATGAATGATCCAACGCGGAAAGATTTATCTGCTCGGGTTATTGATTTGGTCGCACCTTTGGGTAAGGGTCAGCGTGGTTTGATTGTTGCGCCGCCCAGAACTGGTAAGACTGTTCTCTTGCAGAATATTGCGCATTGTATCACAGAAAATCATCCAGAATGCTATCTGATCGTTCTTTTAATCGATGAACGCCCTGAAGAAGTTACGGATATGCAACGATCAGTACAGGGTGAAGTTGTTTCTTCAACTTTCGATGAACCTGCAACACGTCATGTACAAGTTGCTGAAATGGTTATTGAAAAAGCTAAGCGCCTTGTCGAACATGGACGCGATGTTGTTATTTTGCTTGATTCTATCACAAGACTTGGACGTGCTTATAATACTGTTGTGCCCTCATCCGGTAAGGTTTTAACAGGCGGTGTTGACGCAAATGCTTTGCAACGCCCGAAACGTTTCTTTGGTGCTGCGCGCAATATTGAAGAGGGTGGTTCTTTGACGATTATTGCAACTGCCTTGATTGATACTGGTAGCCGTATGGATGAAGTGATTTTTGAAGAGTTTAAAGGTACTGGTAACTCTGAGATTGTTCTTGATCGTAAGATTGCTGATAAGCGTATATATCCGTCGATGGACATTTTGAAATCAGGTACTCGCAAAGAAGATCTTCTTGTTGATAAGCAAGATTTACAGAAGGTATTCGTATTACGACGTATTTTGTCACCTATGGGAACAACGGACGCGATTGAATTCCTTATCGATAAATTAAAGCAAACAAAGAGTAATTCCGATTTCTTCGATTCAATGAATACTTAGGTTTTAGAATCTAAATATCCGTACGACTTGAAACTTAGGGCTTTGAGTTATGTCTGAACAGGATACTATTTACGCTTTATCATCTGGCTCATTACCCAGCGGTGTTGCTATTGTTCGTATCAGTGGTTCCAGGACTCGATTCGTGCTCGAAACACTTTGTTCAGTGATACCTAAACCACGAATGGCAGTGTTGAAAACGATTCGTGATCGGAACGATCTGGTTATTGATAAGGCTTTGGTTCTTTTTTTCCCCAACCCAAATTCATTTACGGGTGAAGATTGTGCGGAGATTCATTTGCATGGCGGACGTGCAGTTGTCAGTGCTTGTCTTAATGCGTTATCGATCTTGCAGGGTCTTCGTATTGCAGAAGCCGGTGAATTTACAAAACGCGCATTTGATAATGGAAAGATGGATCTGACCGAAGCGGAAGGATTGGCCGATTTGATATCTGCCGAAACCGAAATGCAGCGGAGACTGGCTATACAACAGTCAGATGGGGTTCTTAAAGATTTATACGATGGATGGGCAGCACGGATATTGAGATCTCGGGCATTAATAGAAGCAGAACTCGATTTTTCGGACGAAGATGATATTCCTGGGGCTATTTCAGATCAGGTTTGGTCAGATGTTGGTCTACTCGCAAAAGAGATATCCCGCCATCTAAAAAAGTCTCGCGCGGGTGAAATAACGCGTAATGGCTTCTCTGTAGTTATCGCTGGAGCTCCAAATGCTGGAAAATCCTCACTTCTAAATGCTTTGGCTGGAAGGGATGTGGCTATAGTATCTGAGGAGAGAGGAACTACGCGAGATATATTGGAAGTCCGCTTAGATATAGCGGGACATCTCGTTGTTGTAAAAGATACGGCGGGTATTAGAGACACTGACAATATGCTGGAGAGAGAAGGCATTCGACGTGCGGAGCAAGCACTTGAAACTGCTGACTTAATTTTACATCTTATAGATATATCTCGAGATCATGATGCCTTACCGGAGAGATTGATTTCAAAAAGTAATGTACTAAAAATTGGTACGAAAACTGATATTGTGACTGCAGATTTTGGTGAACAGTTTGACGCGTTAATTTCCACTACTACGGAAGATGGTTTGGAAGGCTTACTGCATAGGGTTGAGCAAGCGCTAGAAATTTTGGTTGTCCCGGACGATTTCGTGGTTCCGACACGACAAAGACATATAGATCTGTTGAAAATCGCGCAGCTAGAGTTAGCTGAAGCTACTCTACTGATTGATGAACCGATCGAAATTAGATCGGAACATCTACGTTTGGCGCAGGATGCTTTGGGCAAAATAACAGGCAGAACTGATGTTGAAGATTTACTGGGAGTGATCTTCGGCGAATTTTGCGTTGGTAAATGATTCACGTGAAACATATTTGTTGATGACTCACGTGAAACATCGGTGGCGATAGCATGACTCACGTGAAACATGGAATATTTGAGAGTTTCACGTGAAACGCCAAATTTGCTTGACATTTATTCGATACTGACTGAACAAGATATCGAAAAGAAGGTGAATTATGAAGTACGATGTAATAGTTATAGGCGGTGGCCATGCTGGTTGCGAAGCGGCATCAGCTTCAGCGCGAATGGGCGCTTCTACAGCGCTAATTACTCACAAGCTTAATACAATCGGTGTTATGTCATGCAATCCGGCCATAGGTGGGCTTGGCAAAGGACACCTGGTTCGTGAGATCGATGCGATGGATGGTCTTATGGGTCGAGTGACCGATGATGCAGCTATTCAATATCGCATGTTGAACCGCCGCAAAGGTCCTGCGGTTCGCGGTCCCAGAACTCAAGCGGATCGAAAACTTTATCGCGAATCTATGCAAAAAAATATTTCAGAGATTGAAAATTTGGATGTAGTAGAAGGTGAAGTAGATGACTTGATTGTTAACGCTGGTCAAATTGATGGTGTTCTGACTAAAGATGGTCGTTCGTTTATGTGTTCCGCTGTTGTTCTAACGACTGGAACCTTCCTTCGCGGTCTTATACATATTGGTGATAAGAAAATCCCTGCTGGTCGCATGGGGGAGGCGCCAGCTCTGGGCCTATCTGATCGTTTGGAAAATCTTGGCTTAGATCTGCGACGACTAAAGACTGGAACGCCTGCGCGTTTGGACGGAAAAACAATTGCCTGGGACAAATTAGCTACTCAGGAGGCTGATACCGATCCGGTGCCCTTTTCATTTATGTCAGGGGCTATAACGCAAAAGCAAATTCCATGCGGTATCACTCGAACAACAAACGCCACGCATCGTATTATTGAAGATAATATTTCTAAATCCGCCATGTATTCGGGACAGATTGAGGGCGTGGGTCCTCGTTATTGTCCATCGATTGAGGATAAGATAGTAAAATTCGGTGATAGGGATGGACACCAAATTTTTCTTGAGCCTGAGGGTTTGGATGATGATACCGTTTATCCAAATGGTATCTCGACTTCTTTACCGGAAGATATACAGGATCAATTTATTCGAACTATTCCCGGTTTGGAGAATGTAAATATTTTGCAACCCGGATACGCTATCGAGTACGATTATATCGATCCGCGGGAATTGTCATCAACTCTTGAGTTGAAGAAGTTATCTGGATTGTTTTTGGCAGGACAGATTAATGGAACGACTGGTTATGAGGAAGCGGCTGCTCAGGGGTTAGTTGCAGGTTTGAATGCGGCGAGAGTGGTTCAGGGTGGCGAATCTGTTTTATTTAGTCGTACCGAATCTTACATCGGAGTTATGATTGATGACCTTACGACGCATGGCGTTACTGAACCCTACCGTATGTTTACTTCTCGGGCTGAGTATCGTTTAACACTTCGTGCTGATAACGCTGATGTTCGATTAACACCATTTGCAATAGAGTTAGGCTGTGTAAGTAATGAACGCCGGCAAAAATTCGAGCAATGGCAGAAATCTCTAAAGAAGTGCCGCAATGATTTTGAAAGTAGACATCTTTCGCCTTCTGAGGCTGAGAAGTTTGATATTAAACTCAATAAAGACGGCGTTGTTAGGTCTGCATTTCAGCTTTTGTCTTATCCTCAAATTTGCTTGGAAGATATTTTGCGCGTTTGGCCAGAACTTGGTGTTTACGATACTAAACTGTTGGAAACAATTGAGGTTGATGCGACTTATGCAGTATATTTATTGCGTCAGGAAGCAGATATTAAGAATCAAAAGCGTGAGGAGTCTCGTTTGATACCCATAAATTTCGATTATGATGTTTTACCAGGCTTATCTAATGAACTGAAATCTAAGTTAAACAGGTTCAAACCTGTATCTATTGCTCATGCGAATCGAATTGATGGAATGACACCTGCTGCGATTGCTATTATTCTGACATATATGAAGCGAGAACAAGCCTCGATCAGAGTTGAGGTGGCGCAGAATGAGCAATAGAGAGAAACTGGAGGCAGGTAACGATGTTTTTGATGTTTCACGTGAAACATGGGAAAGATTGCAATTATATGCTGATCTCGTAAGAAAATGGCAGAAAACCATAAATCTAGTATCTCCGTCCACCGTGGATAATCTCTGGAGTAGACATATATTAGATAGTCTGCAAATCTATCGATATAACCAACAGCCTAAAACTTGGTTGGATATGGGGAGTGGAGCAGGTTTTCCTGGGATCGTAACCGGTATTTGCCTTGCGGAGAATGAAAAAGGTTGGGTTCATTTGATTGAAAGCAATCAAAAGAAGGCCGCATTTCTGCGAAATTGTATTATTAAAACAGGTGCTCGAGCAAGTGTTCATCCCGTTCGAGTATCGAATGCAATCAAGGATATAGCAAGCGTAGATGCAATATCTGCACGCGCACTTGCATCATTGTCCGATCTTTTGGAGATGTCCGCACCTTGGTTTGCCAAGAATGAAAAATGTTGTGCATGGTTTCACAAAGGTAGGGATTACGCCGCGGAATTGGATATTGCCCGTAGTCGTTGGACGTTTGATCTGGTAAAATATGATAGCCAGATTGAAGACGACTCCGTTATTTTGAGTATCAGTCATCTAAGGCAGAAATAGTCACTAAAGAACCTTCGATGTAAATATGTTGATACCTATGCCAAAGAGTAAGAAGATAAATCTCAATCGTATTATTACTATTGCTAACCAAAAAGGCGGTGTCGGCAAGACGACGACAGCAATCAATTTAGCAACTGCTCTTGCTGCTATTGGCGAGAAAGTATTGGTTGTCGACTTGGATCCGCAAGGTAATGCGAGTACCGGACTTGGAATAGAACGACGTGATCGGGAATTGTCATCTTATGATGTTCTAATTTTTGAAGCGGAGTTATCTAAAGCTGTTTTAAAAACCGCCGTTCCTAACTTAAGCATTATTCCTTCGACGATGGATCTTCTTGGTCTTGAAATGGAAATTTCTAACGACCCAAAGCGAGCTTACCGTTTGAAAGAAGTATTGCACGGTCCGGCTGCTCAGAAATATAGTTATATTCTTATTGACTGTCCACCATCTCTAAATTTACTTACCATGAATGCAATGGCCGCAGCTCACTCTGTTCTTGTACCGCTTCAATGTGAGTTTTTTGCTTTGGAGGGCTTAAGTCAGCTTTTGGAAACTGTTGGACAGGTTCGAGATACTCTTAATCCAGACCTTGAGATTCAAGGAGTTGTAATGACCATGTATGATGCACGAAACAATCTTGCACATCAAGTTGTTGCAGATGTGCGAGAAAATTTGGGTGAAAAAGTATATCAAACGCTTATCCCTAGAAATGTTCGAGTTTCTGAAGCGCCTTCTTATGGTAAACCTGCAATTTTGTATGACCTTGCTTGCTCAGGTAGTCAGGCGTATCTGCAGTTAGCCTCAGAGGTAATTCAAAGAGAGCGTGAGCATAAAGCTGCTTAATTCGTTTGATAATAGAATAAGCTAATTTAATAGGTGTTATATGAGTGATGAACAATCAAAGAAACGTTTAGGGCGTGGACTGGCCGCTCTTATTGGTGAGATGGATACTGCTGAGCAAAAAGCTGAACCTTCTGCGATAGCACCTGATCAAAACTTACCGATTGAGTTCATTGTTCGTAATTCAGAAAACCCTCGTCAATATTTTGATCGGGAGGGCTTAGCTGATCTTGCTCGCTCTATCCGAAAACATGGCATCGTGCAGCCGATTGTTGTTCGTAAAACATCTGAAGATAGATATGAAATTATTGCAGGCGAACGTCGTTGGCGGGCAGCACAACAAGCAGGTCTTACTAATGTACCTGTGCTTATTCGTAACGTAGATAATAAGACAGCGTTAGAAATTGCTATCGTTGAAAATGTTCAGCGTTCAGATCTTAATCCTCTGGAAGAGGCGCTTGGCTATGAGCAGCTTATGTCTCATTACGGATATACTCAAAATGATTTGGGTGAGGTAATTGGTAAGAGCCGAAGTCATGTCGCAAATAGTTTACGACTATTAAAGCTACCAGATGAAGTTCGTCAGATGCTTGTCGATGGATCATTATCAGCAGGCCATGCCCGGGCAATTGTATCTACGTCTAATCCCTTAGAGCTTGCAAAAAGAATTGTTAGTGAAGGTTTATCTGTTCGCGAAGCAGAGCGTTTAGCGCAGCTTGATATAAATGGTGAAGATGTACGCTCTTCAGCGGGAAAATCAAATCAAGTCGTGCAAAAAGATGCGGATACTCTTGCTCTTGAACAAAGCCTTAGTGACGTTCTGGGGTTAAAGGTAGCTTTGAACCATAAAGGTGAAAAAGGTCAACTGCAGATTAACTACAAATCGCTCGAACAACTTGATAATATTTGCAAATTACTTGGCGTTGCCGGCTAAGATTCAATGTGAATTTAGCGACTTAGAAGGCAAACACGCATCAAAGCCTGTCTGGCGATGCTTTCTTCAAGCGCTGCATTTTTTCGCGTTTCCAAAATAGTGTTAGATAAACGATCCATTTCCTTACTCAGTTTGCTACAAGTCCATTTTCGTAATGCTTTCTCAAAAGCTGGTTTACGTTTGAAATGAATATATCGTCCCATTTCAGACATAACTTGCCCAGCTTGCTTTTTGTTTACTTCAATTTCTGATCGCATGATGTCGATCTGCTGTAGTTGAACGAGGCAAGAGCGTAAAACCAGAAAGATAGGTGTTTTGGAGATGATAATTTTTGAAAAAGATTTATCTAACTCATTGATATTACCGGTTAATATAGCATCAACTGTTTCGTCAACTGAGATCGAAGAAGCGTCCCCAATGGCATTAGTGACGTCTTCTGCGGTAATATTTTTTTGTTCTTGGCAATAGAGCGTTAGTTTTTGCAGCTCACCACGGCTCGCTAGGCGATCTCCGCCTAAAAAACTCAGTAATAACTGGCGCGCGTCATTTTCAATACGTAAGTTCGCTGCGCCGAGTTCTTGATCAATCAAAGCTTGTAATGAACGACCATCATCTGCGTAACAAGGAATTGCAAGAGCAGGAGGTGCTTTTTCAATCATCTTACGTAAGGGTGAGGATTTCTTAAGGTCGCCAGCCTCAATGATTAATGTTACACTCTCGGTAATCTCTTCAAGAACCCCACTTATAATTGCCGGCAATTTCTTGTCGCCGCCGGCGTTCTTTACCCAGATAAGTCGATCACCACCAAACAGACCGATGGACCCGATCTCATCGGCTAGTCGACCAGGATCTGATGAAATTTCAGATGACTCGAGCCTTATGGTGGCGAAATCATCAGCTAAATCGACATTAATTTTTTTGGAAAGTTCTCGTGCGCGCTCCGAAACAAGACCATTGTCGGGGCCATAAATAAGAAAAGCACGATAGGGTATACCCGTTCGTTTGATTAAACCATCGAACTCATGTGCCTTAATCTGCGCCATACTAGACTATTTGCGCAGTGCTATGGCGAGATCAGCGTAAATAAGTTCGGCCAATTCACGTCCCGCTCGGTCCTCAGCGTCTCTAAGTGCGCGAATTTTTGAAAATTCTTGATCTGGAAGGTCGTAGAGCGCGGTAGAACTGCGCTTTCCTTCTCTAATAACTGTCCCATCGCTGAACTTCATGAGTTTATAAGTCCCATTTGCAACCATTCGTCCGGCGGAAAAATTATTATCAGTTCCTGAATCAAGTACACCGGAAGCACTGCGTGTAACGTTCAATTCGAGTTTATAGTCACTAGCACTTTGATTTCCAGACCCGCCATTTAGAAAAACCAATTGATTTCGGACCACCTGCTCAAGCCGATCGTCGGCATCTGATATTTCGATTGCTGGTAACGCACTAGAGGTTGCACTGTTATAAAGAGGTGTTACCTGACATCCGGCCAGAATACTGACACATCCTGCAACAAAACTAATTCGTATGGCTTCTCTTGAGAGCACATTAGATAACAACATTCACAATCCTTTTAGGCACGATAATTAGTTTTCGTATAGGTTGAGCATTGATTTTATCAGCAACAAAATCAAGTGCTAAAACAGCTTCTTCAATTGTCTCTTTGTCGGCATTGGCCTCAATTATTAGTTCGCCCCGTTTCTTTCCATTAATCTGAACCGGCATCATAATAGTACTTTCTGCCACAAGATCTGGGTTAAATTCAGGCCAAGCAGACTGTGCAACCAAGCCTTTGCAGTCTAGTGCCATCCAACACTCTTCGGCTAAGTGAGGCATCATAGGAGCAATTAGGTGAATTAGTATCTCGCATGCTTCGCGACAAGCTGCCTTCATGGTGTCGTCAGCATCACCATTTGCAACCTGTGAAAGTGGCGCAGCAATCGCATTGACGAATTCGTAAATTCTGGCGACTGATTTATTAAATGCGAGCTTCTCAAGGTCGGCGCCAACAAGTTTTAATGTCTTATGGGCAATCTTTGAAATGTCATTTGCTGGCCCATCTGGAGCAGATTTGCTCTTAATATATTTAAGTTCAGGTGCTGCCTCACCAATAATACGCCAAACGCGTTGAACGAACTTATGTGCGCCTTCGACGCCACCTTCGGTCCAAATAACGTCACGTTCCGGTGGAGAGTCGGATAACATAAAGAAACGAGCCGTATCAGCACCGTATGATTCAATAATATCATCCGGATCAACTACGTTCTTCTTCGATTTTGACATTTTTTCAATCGAACCAATTTCAATCTTGGTTTCTTTGCCGATCAATGTTGCTGTACGTTTTCCATCAACATCACTAATATCAATTTCAGCTGGGGTGACCCATCCTTCAGGACCTTTATATGTTTCATGAACAACCATACCTTGGGTGAAGAGACCTTTGAAGGGCTCCTTTATATCGAGGTGACCGGTGACTTGCATAGCTCGCGTGAAAAAACGGGAATAAAGTAAGTGTAAGATCGCGTGTTCAATACCGCCAATATATTGATCAACCGGAAGCCATTCGCTGGCAGTTTTTGGATCAGTTGGATTAGCGTTTTTAGAATCTGTGAAACGTGCGAAATACCACGATGAATCCACAAATGTATCCATCGTGTCTGTTTCACGTCTTGCTGGCTTACCGCAGGATGGGCACTCTGTATTGCGCCATGTGTCATGACGGTCAAGTGGATTACCCGGTTTTTCAAAATCAACATCATCGGGCAGTTTAATTGGAAGATTTTCTTTCTTCTCGGGAACAACGCCGCAGGTATCGCAATGAACAACCGGAATTGGGCAACCCCAATAACGTTGACGGGAAACACCCCAATCGCGAAGTTTAAACTGGGTTTTACGAACGCCTTGTGGTTCCCCGCCAAGCATAGTTGCTTTGAGTGCACTAGCAACTTCATCAAAAGCTTGCTTTGGTGTTTTTCCATCCAGGAACCTGGAATTGATCATGATGCCGGAGCCAGTGTAGGCTTCCTTCGTAATATCAGTAGTTTCACCATTACTATTTTCTGGCGCTACAACAGGCAAAATAGGTAGACCATACTTGCTAGCAAAATCATGGTCGCGCTGATCATGAGCCGGACATCCAAATACTGCACCTGTACCATAATCCATCAATACGAAATTGGCGATATAAACTGGAAGCTTCCAATTTTTATCAAGCGGGTGGGCGACTGTAACTCCGGTGTTAAAACCATGTTTCTCAGCTGTCTCCAATTCGGCAGCAGAGGTGCCCATGTTTCTGCATTCTTTGCAGAAGTTGGCAAGATCTGAATTGTCTTTTGACAATGCGATTGCTAGCGGATGGTCTGCGGAAATGGCTAGGAAAGACGCACCAAACAATGTGTCTGGGCGTGTTGTGTAAACTTCAACATCATCGAAGCCTTCTGGTGCAGAACTATCCAAAGCCCAACGAATTTGCAGGCCTTCTGATTTGCCGATCCAGTTGGATTGCATCAAGCGTACTTTTTCTGGCCAGCGATCTAAACCGTCTAGTTCAGTTAATAGGTCATCTGCAAAATCTGTGATCTTGAAGAACCATTGTGTTAGTTCGCGTTGTTCGACTTCGGCACCTGAGCGCCAACCTTTGCCGTCGATAACCTGCTCATTGGCAAGCACTGTCATGTCGACCGGGTCCCAGTTTACTTTTGCATTCTTGCGGTAAACAAGGCCTTTGTCCAAAAAGTCCAGGAACAAGCTTTGTTGTTGCGCGTAATATTCAACATCACAGGTCGCAAATTCACGGGACCAATCAAGTGATAGACCCATTGATTTAAGCTGACGGCGCATCGTGTCGATGTTTTGATATGTCCATTCACCGGGGTGGACTTTGTTTTGCATGGCCGCATTTTCGGCTGGCATTCCAAAAGCATCCCAGCCCATGGGATGAAGAACATTATAACCTTTCGCTCGGCGATAACGTGCAACTACATCACCCATCGCATAATTGCGAACATGGCCCATATGAATGCGGCCTGACGGGTATGGGAACATTTCGAGCACATAATATTTTTCACGCGGATCATCATTGTGTGTTTCGTAGATTTTTTGTTCGTCCCAGCGCTTCTGCCATGTTGGTTCAGTCTGTCTAGGGTTATAACGTTCAACGGCCATTTTTATTCCTGATAGTTCAATCGGTGAGCTTTTACATTTGTTGCGGAGCTTCACCATGAAAGCTGCGCATCGTCAACACTAAAGACTATTCAAATGTTCGCTTTTGATATTAAAAGGAGCTTAGCTGCTTTGGAATTCGCAAAGCTTGCCAATTTCGATATGGGTTTAATAGGGATCCTATAACAAATGTTTCACGTGAATCGCTAATTGAGGCTGATAATGTCTGTAGAAGAAAATCTAAAAATCGTACTAGAAGACATCCAAAACGTGGCTTCGAAATCCAAAGGTGCATCAAAAGATTTGCAACTCATCGCAGTTTCAAAAACGCATAATGCAGATAAAATTCGCCCGGTTATCGAAGCTGGTCAACGCGTATTTGGTGAAAATCGTGTTCAAGAAGCCCAGGGTAAGTGGCCAGAACTAAAATCTGAAATACCGAATATTGAACTTCACCTTATTGGGCCATTGCAGTCTAATAAAACTGTAGATGCAATCGAGTTGTTCGATGTTATCCAATCTGTAGATCGCGAAAAAATTGCAAAAACCATTCAAAAAGAAGCCGTTAAAATTGGGAAATGCCCCGATCTTTATGTTCAAGTAAATACGGGGCTCGAGCCGCAGAAGGCTGGCATAGCACCGCAGGATGCAGTTGCCTTTGTAAAGCATTGTAAGAATGATTTATCATTACCCATTATTGGTTTGATGTGCATCCCGCCAAATGGTGAAAACCCAGGTCCACATTTTGCGCTTCTGCAGAAATTGGCGGAAGAGGCAGGTGTAGAGAATTTATCCATGGGAATGAGTTCTGATTACCAAACTGCAATCGAATTTGGAGCTACACATGTTCGCGTGGGATCTGCTATTTTTGGCGAGCGTTACAAAATCTGATCGCATGTGTTGTCGTGCGACAATCATCCAGCTTGAAATATTTCAGAATTTAGGTCATTGCTTGACGAAGTAAAACCTTTGGGAGGGGTCTTCGTGACAAGTAAGTATCATTCTGTTTATGCAAACTGGCAATCTGATCCAGAGGGTTTTTGGCAAGAAGCCAGTAAATCAATTGATTGGTTTGAGGAGCCGAAGACTATCTTTGATGAAAGCAAGGGAGTTTATGGTCGATGGTTTACCGACGGTGTAACCAATACCTGCTATAATTGCCTCGATCGTCATGTAAATAACGGCAAAGGCAACGATGTTGCATTGATCTATGATAGTCCTGTCACGGGGTCTAAAGACAAGATTACATACGGTAAACTGCTTAGTGATGTCCAAGCTTGTGCTGCTGCAATTCGAGCACAGGGTATCGTGAAAGGTGATCGGGTCATTATCTACATGCCGATGATCCCTGAAGCAATTGTAGCGACACTGGCCTGCGCGCGCCTAGGTGCTGTTCATTCAGTCGTTTTTGGTGGCTTTGCTGCTAATGAGCTGGCAACCCGTATTGAAGATTGTGAAGCGAAGTTAGTTATTGCCGCATCTTGTGGTATAGAGCCAAGCAGAAATATAGCATATAAACCGCTTCTCGATCAGGCGATAGAGTTATCCAACCATAAACCAAACTCGACAATCATTGTTCAGCGCAAGCAAGTCTTAGCGGATATGATTGATGGTCGTGATTATGATTATGCTGGTTTATTGGAAGAATTTGAGGGTGCTAATATAGAGTGTGAGCGTCTTCTAGCGACAGACCCACTTTATATTCTCTACACGTCAGGGACGACTGGTCAGCCAAAAGGCGTAGTGCGTGATAATGGTGGGCATATGGTTGCCATATCGTGGACGATGGAGTCAATTTATGGCGTTAAGCCGGGAGAGGTTTTTTGGGCTGCATCAGATGTTGGCTGGGTTGTGGGTCATTCTTATATTATTTATGGTCCGTTGATGACGGGTAATCCATCTGTGCTTTTTGAAGGTAAACCGATTGGGACACCTGACGCTGGAACATTCTGGCGAATTATTTCAGAATATAAAGTAAAAAGCCTTTTCACAGCACCAACTGCCTTTCGAGCAATTCGCAAAGAAGATCCAGCTGGTGAATTTATAGAGAAATACGACCTATCCCATTTTGAGTTGCTTTTCTTAGCTGGAGAGAGAGCTGACCCTGATACCATTAAGTGGGCAGAAAACATGCTCAAAGTTCCCGTGATTGATCATTGGTGGCAGACAGAAACTGGCTGGACAATTGCAGGTAATCCAGCCGGGCTTGGTTTGCTTCCTGTCAAATATGGATCACCTGCCGTTCCAATGCCAGGTTATGATGTGCAAATTGTTGATGATGGGTGTGAGCCTCTTGGAGCAAACGAGCTTGGAAATATCGTGGTGAAATTACCACTTCCGCCATCAGCAATGCCGACATTGTGGAATGCAGAAGATCGTTTTATTGAAGCATATCTCGAAGAGTTCCCGGGATATTATAAAACGGCGGATGCTGGATATAAGGATGACGATGGTTATCTTTATATTATGTCGAGGACTGATGACATAATTAATGTTGCAGGCCACCGTCTTTCAACAGGTGCCATTGAAGAGGCCATTGCCGGACATAAAGACGTTGCTGAATGCGCTGTTATTGGGGTGAATGATAAATTGAAAGGTCAGTTGCCGATTGGGTTTGTGGTTATCAATTCAGGCGTTGATCGTGGTGCTGATGAAATTGAAGCTGAGATCGTTGCGCATGTACGTAATCAGATCGGGCCTGTTGCAGCATTTAAGACAGCTATCCAAGTATCTCGTTTACCGAAAACACGATCTGGCAAAATGTTGCGTGGGACTATGCAAAAAATCCATGACGGTCTGGAATGGAAAATGCCGGCAACAATTGATGATCCGGCAATTCTTGATGAAATTAAAACAACGATTGATAATTATCGATCAAAGTAAGATTTAGAGGCTTCTATGTTGAAATCTGTTGTTGTTACTGGTGCCGCGCAAGGTATCGGGCGAGCTATTGCCGAACGATTTTTAAAAGATAATGCTCGCGTTATGATTACAGATATTAATGAGAAAGCGCTGATGGAAACCCAGAAAGCACTTTCGCAAGTGGGTGAGGTGGAAACCTTTGTTGGAAGTGTTGCCGAGCGAATTGATGTTCATAATCTAATTGCACAGACAATAGGGGCATTTGGACAGATTGATGTTTTAGTAAACAATGCCGGCGTCGTTCATGTGGCGGATTTTTTAGATATTACAGAGGAAGATTTTGATCGCGTCATGGCGGTTAACCTCAAAGGAGTTTTTCTTCTAAGCCAAGCTGTAGCTAAACATATGGTTGAACGGGTTAAAAATGGCGAACCAGCTGGATGTATTATCAATATGTCATCTATAAACGATACGGTCGCCATTCCTTCGCAGATACCATATTCGGTGTCAAAAGGGGCCGTGAAACAGCTTACGCGTGCTACCGCGCTGTCTTTGGCACCTTATGGTATTCGTGTAAATGCGATTGGACCGGGTTCTATTAAAACGAATATGCTTATCGATGTGATTGGGAATCGTGAGATGGAACAGAAAGTTTTGGAGCGTACACCGCTATATCGTATCGGTGAAGCATCTGAAATTGCTTCCATAGCCACTTTTTTAGCTTCGAAAGCAGCTAGTTTTATAACGGGTGAAACCATCTATGCAGATGGTGGACGACTTGCTCAGAACTATCCGGTGACAATCGAAGAGGATTGAAACCAATTTTTTAGATAAGTAAAATGGGCGCTAAACTTATGTTCGAGCGCCCAATTTTTAGATCTAGTTCTTTTTAAATAAAGATCTAGCTTTCATCTGAAGTGTTATCGTCTTTCAAAGATGAAAGTTTAGAAAATACGGCATCAGCATCATATATTTTGCTGTTCTCTTCGCTCGGTGCTGGTGGTGTCATGTCCATCACATCAGCATCAGGGTTCTGTGTTTCAGAAGCTGGCAATAATGTTTCCTCAAGTGTGTATGGCATGTTTGCAGGGCGGTTTTTCGCAGCGCGTTCTACTTCAAGGTCTAGGTCAATTTGTTTACAAAGGCCTAAAGTTACAGGATCCATTGGTGTAAGTTTTGCTGAATTCCAGTGAGTACGCTCACGAATTTGGCCAATTGTATTCTTCGTTGTACCAATCAGACGAGAAATTGCTGCGTCTTTCAGTTCAGGATGATTGCGCACCAACCACAAAATAGCGTTTGGACGGTCCTGACGCTTAGACAGTGGTGTGTAACGTGGTCCTTTGCGCTTTTTCTCCGGCAAATGAACTTTAGCCGTTGCAATAGCTAACTTATATGTTGGCGTTTCTTCAGCTTTCTTAATTTCATCGCGAGTCAACTGGCCTGTTGATATAGGGTCCAAACCTTTAATACCCTGCGATGCTTCACCGTCAGCAATGGCTTTGATTTCCAGCGGATGCATTTTACAAAATAATGCGATCTGATCAAATGTTAGCGCTGTGTTATCAACTAGCCAAATCGCTGTTGCTTTTGGCATAAGTAATTGTTGTGCCATAGACAGAATCCTTTTCTTAACCCCGCGCCGGTGCCGCAGGCTGTGTACTTGTTACCACAATTTCCGGAGGAATTGGAGATCTCTATATCCATAATTTTAATGAAAAGCAATTGTCATCATTGCAAGAGATAAAAAGTACTCGAAAATAAAGTTCAGCTTGTCTGACAAAAATTTGCCCGTTTGCCTTTTTGATATGGTCTAGCATGGCCTATTTTGAGCATTTGATCGCTGGCGTTAATACCAGATAATGTTTCAATATCAGCTAGAATACGGCCATAATATTTTCCGCCAGAAATACGGCGTAAGGTTATTGTATTGCCATCTATCATTTTGCTCAGAGCATGTTTTGCGTGATGAGCGGCGATTCGTTCTCTTTTGCACTTAGATTTAAGTTCCGGTGTATCGATATTGCGAAGCCGAACATATACACGGATTGTGTGAGACGGCCATGGTGTTGCGTCAACCAATACCGTGTCGCCATCTACTATCCTGATAATTTTTGCGAAAACTGGACCTTCTATGTAACGAATAGTATCTTTTGCATGCGCATATAGTGAGCTTGCTAAGATATATATTATTGCACTAAATAGGAATATAATCACTGATTTCATATCTAAAGGAATATATTCCTTTATATGATTCGTCAAGTAGAATAATTTTGATTAAAAATCGATCGCTCTGCCATCAATTTCCCAATCACCAAACCGAGATGGATCCTTGCCACCCCTGCCGCCGTATTCTTTGGCTGGTTCGTTGATATTTTGAGCCTGCCGGCGTTCTCCTGCTTCTTTTAATGCGCGTTTTGCAGCGTCAGAGAGTTGCTTTGTCGGCAATTTAGTTTCATCTCCATTTTTGGATGTTAGATTATTGGTCATATGATTATCCTAATTAGAATATTCAACTTGTTTGTAAATAGTACCATTTCTACGGTGCGAATTAAACAGGTATGTACAATCAATTTACTTGAAATAACATCGTTTTATGTATTTGGGTGAAAGTTGCTTATTTTGTAATCAAGAATAAGTTTCATCACTGTTTGGGAACGAACGAAGTTTAACATCATTTGCATAACGTTGCACAGCGTCTTCGATCATGGGGCCTAATTGGCCGTAAACTCTGACAAATTTTGGGGTCCAGGGATTCATGCCAAGCATATCTTCCAGAACTAGGATTTGCCCATCGCATGTGGCAGAGGCGCCTATGCCGATGGTTGGAATTGTTATTTCCTTAGTTATTTTTGCTGCAAGTGGTTCAACCATGCCTTCCAAAACAACAGCAAAAGCGCCAGCTTCGGAGACTGCTTGGGCGTCGGCGATGTGTGTTGGCCATGTTTCTTTATCGCGCCCTTGGGTTTTGAAGCCTCCCATGACATTGCTTGATTGTGGGGTCAATCCAATATGAGCCATGACGGGTATACCGCGCTCCACCAGAAATCGGATTGTTTCAGCCATACGCGCGCCACCTTCAATCTTAATGGCACCACATCCGGTTTCCTTCATAATTTTGGCCGCATTGCGGAAAGCAACGTTTGGGCTTTCCTCGTATGAACCGAACGGCATATCTACAACAATCAATGCTTGCTCCGTTCCGCGCACGACTGCTTTTCCATGCATAATCATTAAATCAAGCGGCACGCCTACAGTGCTATCCATCCCGTGCATTACCATGCCCAAACTATCGCCGACGAGTATAAAGTCGGCGTATTTATCGACGATCGCCGCGGTATGTGCATGATACGATGTGAGCGAAACAATGGGCTCGCCACCTTTACGCGACCCAATTTGAGTGGTTGTTGTCCGGCTAATATTCTTGGTCTGTTTACTCAAAGGTAAGTTCCTTCTGATCAATTAACAAAACGTCACCAAATTGCACCGAAATCATTATGCAAATGGTATCGATCGGCTTTCCTGTGGCAAGTTGAAAAGTATTAGCATTTACAACATCGGCTGCTTTTAGTTCTGCAAGTGGTTCGGCCTTAATAATGCTTGTGATTGTTGCTATTGCCGTCTCAATAGTTTCCCCGGATTTCAATTGCAGCTCTGCTTCTTCCAGTGCTACATTTAATATTGAGGCCGCTGCCCTTTGGGGTTTAGATAAAAGTGTGTTTCGTGAGGATAACGCCAACCCATCAATATCTCTAACGGTTTCAACCGCTTCAATCTTTATAGGAAAATGCAGGTCATCGACCATCTTTCTGATAATCGCTAGTTGTTGATAGTCTTTTTTTCCAAAATATGCGTGATCTGCTTGAACTATATTGAAAAGCCTCGCAACGACGGTTGTTACACCACGAAAATGACCAGGGCGAGTTATCCCATGGAACGAGTTTGCGAGCCTGGTTGTTTCCACGACGGTTTCATCATTGCTCGAATAGATCTCACCTGCGCCCGGGACAAAAACAGCTTTAACACCCGCTTTTTGAAGTATGGCAAAATCAGTTGCTTCATTACGTGGATAATTATCTAAATCGTTAGAGTTCCCAAACTGAGTTGGGTTAACAAAAATTGAAACAACAGTATTTGAATTTTCCTTCACGGACTGATCAATGAGAGCTACATGTCCATCATGTAGGGCACCCATTGTAGGCACAAACCCAAGTTTACCTTCCTGATGCATTTTAGTTGTGATGCTGCGCATCTCAGGTATGGTTCTGCAAATATGCAATTTCAAATACTCCTATGGCAATCAAAAATCCAAACCGACATCAATTGAAGGTGCTGAATGGGTGAGCGCTCCTGATGAGATATAATCAACGCCTGTTGCTGCGATTGAATGAACTCGTTCGAGTGTGACGTTTCCACTGGCTTCAGTCTTCATCCGTCCATCCACAATGGTAACGGCTTTACGCATCATGTCTGTATCCATGTTATCCAAAAGAACAACACTGGCACCTCCAATTTCGAGCACTTCGGACAATTGATCTAACCGATCAACTTCGATTTCTACAGCCATCATATGGCTCGCCTGGGCTTGGACAGCTTCTAACGCCTGACGCACACCACCTGCTGCTGCAATGTGGTTATCTTTAATCATAATGGCGTCTGATAGTGAAAAGCGGTGATTGGAGCCGCCGCCGTGCAGTACTGCCAATTTCTCGACAAGACGTAGGCCCGGTGTCGTTTTACGTGTGCAGGTAACGCGCGCTCTAGTACCTTTCGTCTTGTCAACAAATCGGGCTGTTTTGGTAGCAATTCCTGATAGTCGGCCAGCAAAGTTAAGAGCCACACGCTCGCCTGACAATATTGAAGCCGCTGATCCTTTGATTGTCATCAGGGTATCACCCTTTTGACAGCGCTGCCCGTCAGATATGTGTGTTGTAATCTCCAAATCGGCATCAATAAGCTGAAATGCGATCGCAGCCACTTGCATTCCAGACATTACGGCATCTTCTCGTGCGACTAATTCGGCGTGGCAGGTTGTTGTTGCCGGAACAACTGCCCGAGTTGTCACATCACCGTAACTACCCAGGTCTTCCATTAAAGCCGTCCGGATTATCGGTTCCAACAATAGGTTTGGCACATTTGCAAAGCTCATGATGTGTCCTGACTAATTTCGGCGCGTATGTCGAGTGCCTCAGAAAGATAAATTTGTGATCTTTTCTCAGCTAATTTATTGGTTTTTGGAAAGTCTGTTCGCTCATGCGCTCCACGGCTTTCTTCGCGCAGGAGTGCTGATACTGCAATTAAGGTCGCCGTTGCGCACATATTGATAAATGAAATATTAGTTCGTTGGCTTTCCTCAAGCACAGCAATATGTTGAAGTGCCTCACGCAATCCATCACCATTTCGTAACACACCAACAAAGTCCGTCATGGTCTGTCGCAACTGGTTCATGGCCTCGATATCATTGTGTTTCTCGCTGCTTGCTTCAAATGAAACATCGAGCTGTGGACTTTCAATTATCTGAGGTGTTTCTGCAACAATACTTTGAGCACAAATACGGGCATAGACCAAGGCTTCAAGCAGGCCATTTGATGCCAAACGGTTTGCGCCGTGTAAACCGGTTGAAGATGCTTCGCCACAAACCCAAAGTCCTTTAACACTTGCATGTCCATCAGTATCTGTCGCAATGCCACCCATGTGGTAGTGTGCGGCGGCGGCAACGGGGACAGGAGCTTTAATTGGGTCAATATTATTGCGCGCGCAAGCCTCAAATAAAGCAGGATATCGCATTTTCACATTTTCACCTTGAATTGGGCGAATATCCAGCATCGGATTAAGTCCGGCTTGTGTTTGTTCAAAAATGGCACGGGCCACTATATCGCGCGGTGCAAGTTCTGCGTCTTCATGAATTGGTTCCATAAAACGAACGCCATGCTTGTTAACCAATATTGCCCCTTCACCTCGCAGAGCTTCCGTTGCCAACGGAGCGGGGTCTTCGCCAACATTGAGAGCTGTTGGATGGAACTGAACAAATTCAGCATCTGCAATCAAAGCGCCAACGCGGGCGGCCATTCCAATGACTTGTCCGCGTATTCTCGGCGGGTTCGTTGTTAATGCGTAAAGTCCTCCCGAACCACCTCCTGCAAGAAGAACGACTGACGTGGTTAGCCGAATTTGATTTGAACATGGCATATTCGCATCTTCAATGACAACACCGGAAATCCTATTGCCCTCTTTGAGCAATTCAACCGCCATCGTGCCTTCGAGCACTTGAATTGAGGGTGTTTGGCGAACTTGTTTGATGAGTGCAGCCATAATTTCAAACCCGGCCTGGTCGCCTTTCACGCGAACCACACGAGCAAAAGAATGCGCCGCCTCGCGAGATAAAGTATAGCCTCCATCCTCGGTTCGATCAAACGGTGTGTCCATTCTCGTTAATGCTAAAATATGGTCCTTTGCAACGTTCGTCACCATATCTGCTACATTTATGTCTACTGTACCAGCTCCGGCGCGTACTGTATCAAGTGCATGCTTCTCCGGACTATCATTTATATCCATGGCTGCTGCCACGCCGCCTTGCGCCCAAGCTGAACTCGCCCCCTCGCCTAAAACTTCTGGCGATATCACAATCACAGGGCGTGGTGCGAGATTCAACGCAGCATAAAGTGCGCCAAGACCAGCCCCAATAATGACAACTCGTTCTGTTGTAATTTCTTCCATGTTATTAATCAGGAACTCAATTTTTGTGAGAGATCTATCATCCGTTGGACTGATAAACGTGCTTTTGCGGAAATAGCCGGATCGAGCTCAATCTGATGGTCCATTGTGTGTAAAGAATATAGTATTTTCTCAAGTGTGATCTTCTTCATGTAGGGACACATGTTACATGGTTTGGCAAACTCCACCTCTGGCAATTGATCTGCTATATTGGATGCCATAGAGCATTCTGTCACAAGCATGGCCTTTGCCGGATTGTGATCGTGCACCCATTTGACAATACCACTGGTTGATCCGGTGAAGTCAGCTTCAGCCACAACGTCGGGGGTGCATTCTGGGTGAGCAATGATTTTCACTTCTGGATCATAACGCCGATAAGACCGCAGATCATCTGCGGTATAAAGTTCGTGAACAATACAGGATCCCGGCCAGAAAACGATCTCCTTTTTTGACTGATTTGCGACATTTTGAGCCAGAAATTTATCCGGTGTCATAATAACTGTATCGCCTTCCATTGCGTCCACTATTTGCAATGCGTTTGCGGAAGTACAACAGATGTCGGAAGCTGCTTTGACTTCCGCTGTGGTATTTACATAAGATACCACAGCCGCGCCGGGATACTTATCACGCATTTCTTGCACACCATCTGCGGTAATACTTTCAGCCAGAGAACATCCAGCTTCCATATCCGGCATAAGAACGATCTTTTCAGGGCTAAGAATTTTGGATGTTTCTGCCATGAAATGCACACCAGCTTGCACGATAATATCGGCATCTACTTCAGTTGCCTTTATAGCGAGCTGAAGGCTGTCTCCGGCAAAATCCGATACGCCGTGAAATATCTCAGGTGTCATATAATTATGGCCAAGTATGACCGCGTTTCGCTCTTTCTTTAACTCGTTTATTGCCTTCACATAAGGTGCGTAAATAGCCCATTCCGGCGGAGTTACAACACGTTTCATCCGATCATAAATATCCTGCATCGATGTTGCCAATTCAAGTGAAGGTGCAAGATCGTAGTGGTCGGCGAGTGAGGTGTTCAAGGGTAAAGAATTAGACAAGTCGTACTCTCCAGATATCATAATGGCTTTCTTGTAGAGCGTTTTTCGTTAGAGGCCTACCCTAAGCCGCCGTCTCATTTGGCATTATCCACCCAGTACTTGTACCTAGAGTGGTTTTCTCTAGAAGGGTGATAATAATGTGAGTTTATTATTGTTGTTATTTGTGATCAAAATACTAGAAGGCTTATAACCGCAAGAAATTTGACAATTCAAATTCTGATGCGCATATGCATGATGAAGTGGCGCATAAACAGCGTAATATGGAGCCGCAGAAATCCAAACGCACTAAATTTTCGGATCCATTGGAACGTAAAAGTGCTAAGAAATAGGGCTTGATCTTTGGCACATAAATCCGGTGCGGAAAAATCTGAATTAATCAAACCAGGTTTAGCGACACGCGTTGCAGCGACAAAACTTTTGTCCGCAATTATTGATAAAAAAACATCTATGGATGGCCTTTTGGATTCAAAAGGTGGTAATCCAAGTTATCTTGTTCTTTCGCAACAGGATCGTCTTCTGGTGAAAGCTATATTACTTTCAACATTGCGCAATTATGGCATTATCGATGCTTTTATTGATAAGCTTTTGGAAAGTCCGCTCCCTGGTGGCGCAGTGTCATTGCGCCATATTTTGCGTGTTGGCGCAGCGCAAATCTTGTTTTTAGATATTCCCGATCATTCTGCAGTGGATCTGAGCGTTGAACAGGCTAATGCCGATCCGCGAAACAGAAGATTCGCCAATCTAACAAATGCTATTTTGCGGCGTATGTCTCGCGAGAAAAAGAAGCGTATGCCTGGGCTTATTCATAAATCTATTAATCTACCAACTTGGTTTTACGATCGGTTAGTAACATCTTATGGTGATGAGCAAGCGCAAGACATAGCAAAGACAATATCGACACCCGCACCAGTCGATATTACTGTTAAAAGTGATGCTCAGGGTTGGGCGGAGAGGCTTGGCGGAAAAGCCTTGACGGATAGTTCTGTCCGGCTTGAGACGATTTCTGGTGCTATTCCTTCACTTGATGGTTTTGAAGACGGTGAATGGTGGGTTCAGGATGTGGCTGCGAGTTTGCCCGCAAAATTATTTGGTGATCTAACAGGTAAACGAGTGATTGATCTCTGCGCTGCACCGGGTGGCAAAACGGCGCAATTGATTATGGCCGGAGGACGCGTAACAGCGCTTGATCGTTCAAAAAATCGCCTTAATCGTTTGAACGAAAACCTATCTCGTCTAAAGTTTTCTGCTGACCTTAAATTGGGCAAGATGGAAGCTTTCGAGACAGATGACTTATATGATGCTGCGCTATTAGATGCGCCTTGTTCGTCTACGGGAACCATCAGGCGTCATCCTGATGTTGTGTGGACTAAGTCTGAAGAGGATATAGGCTTCTTAGCGAATTTGCAGTTTAAGTTACTCGAGCACAGTTTAACATTGGTAAAGCCCGGTGGGCAGATTATCTTTTCTAATTGTTCGATGGAGTTAGATGAAGGTGAAAAGATGCTTGAAGCATTTTTAGAGAAGAATAGTGACAAGGTAAAACTTGAAAAAATTGATGCTAACTTATGCCCAGGTTTTGAGGAGGCCATTGCTTCATCGGGTATTTTGCGTACGACACCGAACTTTAAAATTGGTGATGAAAAAGGCGTCGATGGGTTTTTTGCAGCCAGCTTGCGCGTAATTTAGGCAATATCCTATTGGTATTTAATACATTTTTGCTTAAAACGTCTACTAAATTAAGAGCGTTTACTATTTGAGTAGGGATGAATTTCAGGTTTATTTTTGAATGTAGGCTTGAATTTAGGTTGATGAGGATAATGTCAGGCTTTGGCCGTATAATTGGATTGGTAATGAGACGAGCTTGGCGACGTTTGCGCCAGGCTGTTTCATATATTGTGCGAAATCCGCTGAGTACGTCAAACCAAAATCCAACTCGCTTGGTTGTTGCACCGGTAGATTTGCGGCAAGCAGATGTATTTGTGGCAAGCGAAATTATTGAGGGTCGATTTCCTCTCGCTGGTACCGCTTTTGATGCAAATGGCAAAAACCCATTTCTTGAAAATACCACTAACACTGACTTCAGGCATAAGTTGCATGCTTTTAGGTGGCTTAGACACTTGCGTGTCAGTGATGATCTGTGTGCAGGTCATCGTGCAATGCAGTTAACTGATGAATGGATGGCATCTCATTTAAATAAAATGAGTGGTTATGCATGGGAATTGGAGACTGCAACCCAAAGGCTAATTGCGTTTCTTTCTCATTCGCCCATTATTCTGCAAAAAGCTGAGCAGGATTTTTATCAACGGTTTCTCTACTGTATTGCACAGCATGTCCGTTATTTGCGACGTGTTGTGCCAGCACAAGAGCGAAATGCTGCACGGCTTAAGGTCAGAATAGCTCTTGCTATGTCTAGTATTTGTCTTCCTTCATCAAAGACCTATATTCGCATTAATGCTGCTGCATTGGAGCAGGAATTAGATAAGCAGATCTTACCCGATGGGGGGCATGTTTCCAGAAATCCACAAGTCTTAATGGATTTACTTGCCGATCTTTTGCCGTTGCGCCAAACCTATTTGAACCTTAATCAAGCTGTACCAGAAAATCTGCTGGACGTTATGGACCAGATGTTTGCGGCTTTGCGGTTCTTCAGGCATTCCAGTGGAGATATAGCTTTATTTAATGGGTCTAATTACGTGTCGGCAAACTATTTAATGTCGATTTTGCAGAATGATGAAAAAACCAAGGAAAATCAATCGAATCTACGTGATAGCGGTTATGTTCGTTTAGATGCCGCAAGATCTGTTATATTATCAGATGTTGGTCATGCTCCCAAAGGTGAGTTATCCAAAGATGCTCATGCTGGATGTCTATCATTTGAATTTTCTTCCGGCGCTAATCGATTGGTTGTTAATTCCGGATACCCAACATATAGGCAAAAAGATTATGGTGAATTTTCACGGCTGACTGCCGCACATTCAACATTGATTGTAAATGATACTTCATCGGCGCGATTATCGTCTTCCAAAATTGTTGGGCCGATAATCATTCAAGAACCCAGTATTATAACATGTGAAAATGAGTTGAATGACGAAGAGATAGGTTTTACAGCTTCACATGATGGTTATGCACGAGAATTTAACATTATTCATAAACGACAGTTACGATTAAAAAATGATGGTCAGTTATTCTCTGGGCTGGACACTATTGAATCAGTAAAATCCGGCGAAATTGCAAATCAACCAATCGTTATTCGTTTTCATATTCACCCTTCTGTTGAAATTAGCCAATCAGAAAATGGGATGATATTTTTGTCGACAAAAGATGGAGAACGTTGGGCATTTACCTCAACGGTTAAAGCTAATGTTGAAAAGGATATTTTCTTTTCGGAATTACTTGGACCCGTAAATAGCCAGCAGATCACACTGTCTTTTATAACAGACCAAGAGCGTAAAGTGGCGTGGATATTTAAAGCTTTGCATACATCATATATATGAACATTTTGGTGCCGGCTGTTTTCTTATTCAAGCCAGTGTGCTAACCGAGCCCGCAACTTCATTTATCTTCCGTCTGGCAATCATATTGCTAAGGTCAATTAGAAAGCTAAGAAATGGCTGGTCATATCCAATCGAAAAAACACATTGCACCCGAACTTGTACGAGTTAAAAGAGCATTACTATCCGTTTTTGATAAAACTGGAGTTATTGAGCTTGCTCAAAAACTATCAGATCATGGAGTAGAGCTCTTATCAACTGGCGGTACTGCGAAAGCACTCAAAGACGCTGGTCTTGCGTGTAAAGATATTTCTGAGATTACGAACTTTCCAGAGATAATGGACGGGCGTGTAAAAACACTTCACCCGAATGTTCATGGTGGATTATTGGCCATTCGTGATGATAAAGATCATGCCGCTTCAATGGACGAACATGGTATTGTTGATATTGATATGGCGGTGATAAACCTTTACCCCTTTGAAGAAGTTCGCTTCTCAGGAGGTGATTATCCCACGACGGTTGAAAATATCGATATTGGCGGCCCAGCAATGCTTCGAGCTGCTGCGAAAAACCATGCCTATGTTACGGTTGTTTCCAGTCCACAGGATTATGATCGTATTGGACAGATGTTGGATCAAAATGATGGTCAAATACCATTTGAGCTTCGAAAAGAATTAGCGGCACTTACGTATGCCCGGACTGCGGCTTATGATAGTGCTGTTTCATCATGGTTCGCTCAGGAATTGGGTTTGGAAAATCCGCGTCATTGTGCATTTGGTGGCACATTGAAAGACGTTATGCGTTACGGTGAAAACCCACATCAGTCTGCTGGTTTTTATGTCACTGGCGAACAGCGCCCCGGTGTTGCAACTGCGCAATTGCTTCAGGGTAAGCAACTTTCATACAATAATATCAATGACACTGATGCAGCTTTTGAGCTGATAGGTGAATTTGATCCTGACCGGACAGCAGCTTGCGCGATTATCAAGCATGCAAACCCTTGTGGTGTTAGCGAAGCTGCGACGTTGAAGGATGCATATTTACAAGCGTTTGCATGTGATTCTACATCAGCATTTGGCGGGATTGTTGCGTTTAACCGAGAGCTGGATGCGGATACGGCGAAAGAGATTATCAAAATTTTTACAGAGGTTATCATCGCGCCATCTGTTAGCGCGGAGGCGAAAGAGATTATTTCTGCTAAGAAAAATTTGCGCCTTCTAGTAACAGGCGGTCTGCCAGATCCACGCGCAAAGGGCATGACAGCAAAAACTGTTGCCGGCGGTATGCTCGTTCAAAACAGGGATGCAGGAAACGTTGACGATGTAGACTTGAAAATTGTCACTAAGCGTGCTCCGACAGAGATTGAACTTGCCGATCTTAAGTTCGCTTTCCGCGTGGGCAAACATGTAAAGTCTAATGCCATTATTTATGTAAAAGAGGGTGCAACAGTTGGGATTGGCGCTGGCCAAATGAGCCGTGTAGATTCATCACGCATCGCAGCTCGAAAAGCACAAGATGCAGCAGATGCAATTGGTGCTTCAGAACCACAAACCAAAGGTAGTGTAGTTGCATCGGATGCATTTTTCCCATTTGCTGATGGTTTAATCTCAGCTATCGAAGCCGGTGCAACCGCAGTTATTCAGCCAGGTGGCTCTATGCGTGATGACGAAGTCATTGCCGCGGCAGATGAAGCAGGTATTGCAATGGTCTTTACGGGAATGCGCCATTTCCGCCATTAATAGACCAGATATGAATTCTCACCGGAGCATTAGCTCCGTGCGAGATCATTTATGACGCCTGATGCAATAGTAAGTTTGGCCGCAGTCGCTTGGCCACTTTCTATAATATCGTTGATTAAGCTTGCTGCTTGAACAATTTTTACATTGTTTTGTTCTGCCCAAAGTTTCGCTGGATCCGGTTTTTTAGCAAATGCTTCAAGGGCGTTTATTGTCATTGTCCGGCGTGCTTGTGAAATTTCATTTAGGCTTCTTGATAGCGCCAATATATCATAATGATCAGTCATGGTAGCATTATCAGCTGCGGTCAGAATCTTACCGATCTGTAGTGTTTCGGTGATCGCGAAGAATGTTGCCGCTGTTTTTTCAAGGTCAGTTTTTGTTGTAGTTGCTACCTGATTGATCTCCGGTATTAAAACACGTGTTTCAAGTTCAGCAATATCTTTTGCAAGTTTTCTGGGCACCGACAGGTTTTGTAGTTTATCTTTTATTTGTTCAATATGTGTACTGATGAATTCAGGTAGATGATCTGTTATTTTAGGTGAAAGTGCTTCAAAGGCTTTCTGCATTTCAATGACACTGGTACTTAAGTCACCTGCAAATGCATTGGTTTTAATTGCCCAACTAGATGTTTTAATAAGAGCATTGCAGGTTTTGAAATAAAGCATATTTTGCTCATGGCCACCAAGCCTGTTATCTAGTGCATCTATTGCAGCAAATATCTGCTTAAAGAATAGACCATCCCTTGATAATATGTATGATTTTACAATATCTGACGCACTTGCTCCTGTGTGTTCCTGCATCTTGGAGATATAAGAAGGTCCGCCACGATTGATTGCGTCATTGATAATCACAGTAGAAATAATTTCGCGTTTCAAACGGTGAGCTTCAATGTCTCCTAAGTGATTAGTCAGCATTTTTTTAGGGAAATAGCCATTAAGTGTATCATTAAAGTACGTATCATCGGGTAAGGAACTGGCAATAACCTCATCAAAGAGTACTATTTTGGAATAGGATAAGAGGACGCCAATTTCGGGTCTTGTGAGTGATTTCCCAGCCGCTAATCGTTCTTGCATTTCCTGATCATCAGGCAGTGTTTCAACTGTGCGATTCAGTAAGCCGTCTGCCTCTAATGTGGACATAAGTCGAGCTAGCTCGTCGCCAGCTGCCACGCCATTGCGCTCCACAAGCGATATAGCTAATGTTTGAAGGTAATTGTTGCGCAATACTAGTTTGGATACATCATTGGTCATCGATGATAACAGGCGATTTCGTTTAGGCAACGTTAGCCTGTCTTCGCGCATTGCATTTGCCAGAGCAATTTTGATATTTACCTCGACGTCAGAGGAATTAACGCCTGCCGAGTTGTCAATCGCATCCGAATTACAACGGCCACCCGACGCAGCATAAGCAATACGTGCCTCTTGCGTGATGCCAAGATTAGCGCCCTCTCCTATTACTTTCGCACCAACTTCGGTGGCTATAATTCGGATTGGATCATTTGCACGATCACCAACCTCTGCGTCATTTTCGCTTACATCTCTGATATAAGTGCCGATGCCCCCAAACCATAAGAGATCTACTGGTGCCTTTAAAATTGCTCGCAAGATATCATGTGGTGAAACATTTTTACCATTGATTTGAAGAAAGTCAGCGACCTCTTTGGTTAGGTTTACGGACTTTTCCTGCCGAGAAATTATCATGCCGCCTTTGGATAATAGCGACGTATCGTAGGATTGCCAAGATGAACGATCCAACTCAAACAAGCGCTTTCGTTCGATAAAGCTTGTATCGCAATCAGGATCTGGATCGATGAAGATGTCACGATGATCAAATGCAGCTTTTAGGCATATTTTCTTTGATAACAACATGCCGTTGCCAAACACATCACCCGACATGTCGCCAACACCGGAGACTGTAAATGGTTCAGACTGTATGTCGGTGTTCATTTCACGGAAATGGCGTTTAACAGCTTCCCATGCACCTTTGGCGGTAATGCCCATTTTTTTATGATCGTAACCAGCTGAACCACCCGATGCAAAAGCATCATCAAGCCAGAATCCGTGTTCCTGGCTGATTGCATTTGCAGTATCAGAAAATGTTGCGGTCCCTTTATCTGCAGCCACGACAAAATACGGGTCATCGCCATCATGACGTATCGTATTCTTTGGCGGTATAACTTTGGCACCAGTTAAGTTATCGGTGATTGATAACATGGTTGAAATAAAGAGCTTATAAGCTTCACGCCCGGCGTTAAAAATTGCATCTCGGTCTCCTCCTGCCGGGAGTTGTTTGGGATAGAACCCACCTTTTGAACCAACCGGCACAATAACAGCGTTTTTGACTTGTTGAGCTTTTACAAGACCTAGAACCTCTGTGCGATAATCTTCTCCTCTATCAGACCAACGAAGACCACCACGTGCAACTGGTCCAAATCTTAAATGCAGACCCTCAACATCGGCTCCATAAACAAATATTTCGCGGAAAGGTACAGGTTCAGGCAATCCTTCGATCGCATTGGGATCAAATTTGAAGGCCAAAATTGGATTGCGGGCGCCATTCTGCATGATTTGGAAGTAATTTGAACGTAGTGTGCTCCATATGATATTTGAAAACCGTTTGATAATTTGATCATCATCAAGACTAGGCACTGTTTCTAGTTCGATATTGATATTGTTTTGGATATTACTCAATTCTGTTTCGCGAATTTCATCATGATGTGATGGATCAAAACGAGTATTAAATAAATCAAATAAGTAAGCCGTAATTTTAGGATATCGAATGAGGCACTCGGCCATATACCGTTGTGAGTATGTAACACCTGCTTGTTTGAGATATCTTGCATAGGCACGTAAGACTTTGATTTCTGATATCGTAAGATTGGTTTGGGTAATAAGCCGGTTAAATGGATCGTTATCCACTTCACCGCTCCAAACAGTCAAGAATGCATCTTCTAATCGATCATGATCTTTATCGAGATCGATTTTGGCGCCTTGCGGTAGTTCCAGCTCCATATCGTGGATGACAACGGTTTGTAATTGATTGTCTTTATCACGCACATCGATTTCAAGGGTATGTTCGCTGGTTACACCGAAGCCCATATTTTCTAAGAGGGGTACTCGTCTTGAAAGGCTAAGTGGTTTTCGTGCATGAAATATTTTAATTGAAAGCTGATCGTCGCTTGCGATTGGTCTGCGCATAAAGATGACACGCATCTCTCCTGCACTTGTACATGCTTTAAGATGGTCCAAATCAGCAAAGGTTTCTTCGGCTGTAAAGTGCTCCATATAGGACTGATTGACTTCAATTCGAGTTTTTTCGTCCTTTGCTAAATCAGCAAACTTATCTTCCCAGCGGGTCGCAATTGCTTTGATATCTTGTTCAATAAGTTTTTGATCTAGAATGGGGGTTTTTCCGCCTGACCGCCCAATTATAAAGTGGACACGTGCAACACCTTCTGTTGGAAATGCTGGGTAATATGCAGACACTCGATCTCCATAAATTGCTTTCAGGTAAAGGCCGATTTTCTCGCGCGAGAGTGAGTTATATTGATGCCGTGGCACGTAAACGATAATGGATACAAAGCGATCAAACCTATCAATTCGTGTAAGAACGCGGACGCGAGGGCGGTCTTCCATATCGTTGATTTGAACGCAAAATTCATAAAGTTGCTTTGCAGAGATCTGGAAGAGTTCATCGCGGGGGTAGGATTCAAGCGTGTTTAGCAGGCTTTTGCCTGAATGGCTGTTTTCGTCAAAGCCAAATTTTGTTGTTACCCGATGCATTTTTTCACGCAACACAGGTACCTTCGTGACAGAATGATTGTAGGCTGAAGACGTAAACAGGCCAATAACTCTTAATTCACCACAGACATTGCCTTTAGCATCGTATTTTTTAATGCCAATACAATCCATATACGTGCGTCGATGAACAACAGACCTCACATTAGCTTTCGTAACAAGGAGGTGATCCTTGCCGTTTAGAAAGGCAATAATTTCAGGTGTAGAAATCACAGGTGTTGTGCCAAGACGTAGCACAGCTAGTTTGGGATCCGATAATATACCGAGGCCGTTTTTGCCGTCATATTTAAGCTCGGCTTTTTTACCGCGCTTAGAATAGCTATATTCACGCATGCCCAAAAATGTGAAATTCTCATCGCGCAACCAGTTGAGAAATGCCACTGCTTCCTGGCGTTTTTTAAGCTCTATGGAACCTGGAATATTACTAATTCCGGCAATGGCCTGATCAAGTTTAGTCAACATTGGTTTCCAGCCATTAACGGCTTGAGTGACCTGTTTAAGCACATGGTTGATGCGTTTTTTAAGTTCAACTGCATCTGCTTTTGAGAGTTTAGGAAGATGTATTTGGATGTAACTTATCTGAAGTTTTTGGGCTGGTTTATGGCGTTTATTTCGAAGTGCTAAATGTCCATCTTCATCTTTCACCAATATAGGGTGCAATGCCATATGGATTTGCCGTGCACCATTGGTAATTTCACCAATGATCGAATCATAGAGGAATGGCTTATTTTGAGAAATAACGGAGATGACAGATGTCTGTTCGCCTTCTACCTTAATGCCAGGAATATCATCAATGATCACACGTGGGGTTCGTCCTCCCCATGAATTGATTTCTTCTGCTGAATATATTGCAATATCAGCGAGCATGGATGCGGAAAATAGTTCGATATCATCACTATTGGATTGATCAAATGCGGTTAGCGGAAATATGTGACCCATCTTTTTGGATTTAAGAAGCTTTTCAGTATCTTTGATAAGCGTATTAAAATCTGAATCATTCGAACCGTTTGCTTTTGCCATGCGCCTGTCCCCTTTGCTTCGAAATTTCTAGAAGCCTAACAAAAGAAATTAATATGGCGAGAAAATTCCCAAATAATGTAACCATTTGGGTATAAAAAATGTAATTCTGCGAAAATTACTCGCAAATTTGAATAAATTTGGTTCGTAATTGCCTAATATATGAACGAAATGGAATTTGAGGCTTGTGATCGAATCACTTTAGATCAAATTTCAGATCGCAATTTTTTGTGTGATATAGCTTATCTGTTACTGGAACTGGAGCAGAGTTTTCTGTTTTCATGGGGTTAGTTAAGAGGAATGATAAACTGTCTGATTTAAAGAAAGCGGTCATTGTTATTTCAAGCCATGTTGTTCGTGGAAGTGTTGGTAATCGTGCTGCGGTTTTTGCGTTGGAAGCTTTGGGCCATCAGGTTTGGGCATTGCAGACGGTTACCTTGCCTTGGCATCCTGGTCATGGGCCTTCAACCCGAATTGTACCTGATGTGAAACAATTTGATGCTGTCATCGAAGATCTGTGTAATTCGCCCTGGTTATCTGAAGTTGGAGGAATTATTTCAGGTTATTTGGGCGATAAGGATCAAGCAAAAAGCGTTGCAAAGTTGGTCCATGCAGTTAAATGCGCGTCGCCAGAAGCTTTATATCTATGTGATCCTGTTATTGGTGATCTAGGCGGTTTGTATGTGCCGGAACATATTGCTCTTTCCATTAAAAGTGATCTGCTGCCTCTTGCTGATATTATCACTCCGAATCGATTTGAATTGTCGTGGCTGACAGGTATGGATATTCAAACAAACAGTGATATTTTATCTTGCATCAAAACAACTGATATTCAGTGTGTTTTGGCTACATCAGCATTTTCTGACAAGGTTGAGCAAACCGCGAATTTGTATTTTGATGGTAAGAATTGCTTTGTAGCCGAGCATCGCTCATTTGCTGTACCCATAAATGGTCCAGGTGATCTAACCTCAGCAATCTTGATGTCGCGTTTGATGGGTGAAAATGATGCGCGTACCACACTTGGTTTGGTGACATCCAGTGTTTATGAAATATTGGAGCGGACTATTCATGCGGGTGGTAACGAATTGATATTGGAACAAAATATCTCGAGTCTTAAAACACCAAATATACCCATCAAAATTACAAAATTGCCAATAGGCAGGATTTGAAATTGGCACATTGTATTATAGTTTGATATAGCCTTTATATGTCTAATAAATTGGTTATCTGATTTTATGAATAAATTTCCAAAAGATCTTCTTACTGGCTACCAGAATTTTATGAGTGGTCGTTATTTAACGGAAAGTTCTCGATATAAAGAACTCGCAGATCGTGGGCAAAAACCTCATACAATGGTTATTGCTTGTTGTGATTCCCGATCAGGGCCTGAGACAATATTTGATAGCGGTCCGGGTGAACTGTTTGTTGTTCGTAATGTTGCCAACCTTGTTCCAACTTATAAGCCCGATGGTGAAAATCATGGGACATCTGCGGCTCTTGAGTTTGCAGTTCAATCACTCAAAGTTCGGCAAATTGTTGTCATGGGTCATGGGCGTTGCGGTGGTATTTCTGCGGCTCTTGCTCAAGATTCTGAACCGTTATCTCCCGGTGATTTTATTGGCCGATGGATGGAGATGTTAAAGCCTGCGGCTGAAACTATTCAAGATAGCCCATTAATGACACAGTCTGAACGTCAGACCGCTTTAGAACGAATCTCGGTTAGAAACTCTATCGATAATCTGCGGACTTTCCCTTGCGTTAAAATTTTAGAGGAACGCGGAACACTGTCTATTCATGGTGCCTGGTTTGATATATCGACAGGCGAACTGTGGATCATGGATGGAGATACGGGAGATTTCAAGCGACCGGAGTTTGACTAGAGGTCTTTATGCAAAATTGTGTAGATATCTAACCATCGATTTTTGCAGCAATTGCCGCAATTGCTTTTTGGTATACGCCTGCTGCATTCCAAGCTTGTATCGCACGGTAGTTAGTTTGACCGGGCTGATACCCCCCACCTTTTCTCCACCCTTTACCACGCAGAAAATTAGCGGTTGAGGCAAGAGCATCAAATTTATTGGATAGATCAACGCGGCGGTTTGCGTCGCCATTTGCGCCGAATTTTAAAACATTGCTTGGCAGAAATTGGGTCTGTCCGATTTCACCATGAGCAGCACCCCTAAAATTCGGGCTAATCCAACCTTTTTGGATGAGTGTTAAAAGCGCATAAAGTTCCTTTGTGAAGAATGCTGATCTTCGGCAATCATAGGAGAGTGTAGCAACCGCTGACACGGTGTGTTGGTTTCCTGTAAATGAGCCGAAGCCACTTTCCATACCCCAAATTGCAATAAGTACACCTGACGGTACGCCGTATTTCCGTTCTAGTTTACCAAAGAAACTCGCATTTTGCTTCTTAAGTCGTTTGCCTTTGGAGATGATGGAAGCGGCCCCGCGCTTTTTCATGAACTGATTAAACGTAAGTTTAAAGCTGCGTTGGTTTCGATCAAGGCTGATCGTCTTTTTAGCGTAGCTGGCTTTCGCGAAAGCTCTATCGAGTGTTTTCTTGGAGATTCCGTTGCGCACGGCTTCTTTTTTAAATTGTGTAACCCAATTCGAGAAATTTGCTGATGTATTAGAGCATTTAGCTGCGAATGCTGGATTTGCTGAACTCAGGCCAATCGCTAAAACAGCGGCAATTGTATAAGCGCGGATCATGAAGCTTCTCTCTATCTAAATTGATACGAATCAAATGATAGATCAAAGATCATATAATCGCAAAAAACGCCGGATGTTGCCATCCAGCGCTTTCGTTTATTCGGCATAAACTCAATCTACTTTGCTTTTAGTAATCCACGATTAATCAGAAGTTCAGCGATTTGAATTGTGTTGAGTGCTGCACCTTTGCGCAAGTTATCTGAAACCACCCAAAGATTAAGGCCATTTTCAACCGTTGCATCTTCACGAATTCGAGAGATGTAAGTCGCATCATCGCCTGCACATTCTACAGGTGTAATGTATCCACCATCTTCATGCTTGTCGATGACCAAACAACCCGGAGCTTCACGCAAGATATTACGTGCGTCATCCGCTAAAAGTTCGCTTTCAAATTCGACATTGACAGATTCAGCATGACCAATAAACACAGGCACGCGAACCGCTGTACAAGTGACCTTGATTTTAGGATCAAGCATCTTTTTAGTTTCAGCCAGAACTTTCCATTCTTCCTTTGTGTAGCCATCTTCCATGAAGCTATCGATATGAGGAATAACGTTAAACGCAATGCGTTTTGTAAACACATTGTTTTCAATCGGATCGGCGACAAAAACAGCGCGACTTTGATTGAATAGCTCATCCATTCCGTCTTTACCGGCGCCAGAAACAGACTGGTAAGTTGAAACAACAAGACGCTTGATTTTTGCAACATCATGCAAAGGCTTTAGCGCGACAACCAATTGTGCCGTTGAGCAATTTGGGTTGGCGATGATGTTTTTCTTGCGAAAACCATCAATTGCATCTGGATTCACTTCCGGAACGATCAATGGAACTTCTGAATCGTAACGCCATGCCGATGAATTATCGATGACAATGCAGCCTTGTGCGCCAATTTTTGGAGACATCTTCTTGGAGACAGAACCACCAGCTGACATAAGGCAGATATCCGTGTTTGAAAAATCGTAGTTCTCCAGATTTTTTACGACAAGCGTTTTATCACCGTAAGAGACTTCTTTACCGACTGATCGAGATGATGCTAGCGGGATGATTTCCGATGCTGGGAAATTACGCTCTTCGAGAATATTGAGCATTTCTCTGCCCACATTGCCGGTAGCGCCAGCGATTGCAATTTTAAAACTCATTTTTTGGTTTATCCTGTCTCTCTCCGCTTTGGTCCACGAAAACTCGTGTCCTTCATCCCCGACTATCGGGGAGAGTGCGACAGACGAGAGGTGTTAGGTTGTTTTTGTCGTCTTGGTCATTGTCTGATTGATTTGAAAAGAGCGCACAGATGCATCACTTACACAAAGTGCAAGTTGAAATGCTTCCAAATTTTGAGCTTCATAAAAGTTCATGTCTTTTCCTATCGGGGCGGTAATGCCCCGATTTGCTTTCAGAGTCAATTGACCTTACAGCGTAAGTCCTCAATTCTTGGTTAAATTAGCCAAGTAGAGACGTGTATTCAGCCAAAATCGCATCACCCATTTCAGATGTTGTGATTTTTGTCATGCCGTCCGTCATGATATCGCCTGTGCGTTTGCCAGTCTCTAAAACATTGGCAATAGCTTTTTCGACGCGATCAGCATCTTCGATCATGTTAAATGAATATCTTAGGCACATCGCAAATGATGAGATCATAGCAATCGGGTTTGCAATGCCTTGACCAGCAATATCAGGCGCTGAGCCATGAACGGGTTCGTAAAGTGCTTTGCGACTACCTGTTTGAGCATCTGGTGCACCCAATGAAGCAGATGGTAACATGCCGAGTGAACCTGTTAGCATTGCTGCAATATCAGACAGCATATCACCAAACAGGTTATCTGTAACGATCACATCAAATTGTTTCGGCCAGCGAACGAGTTGCATTCCACCTGCATCTGCAAGCATATGACTTAGCTCAACATCAGAATATTTAGCTTTGTGAGTAGCTGTGACAACCTCGTTCCAAAGAACACCAGATTTCATCACATTACGCTTTTCCATAGAGCAGACTTTATTTTGACGTGTACGTGCAAGTTCAAATGCAACGCCTGCAATCCGGTCGATTTCATATGTGTCATAAACTTGCGTATCAATTGCACGTTTCTGTCCATCACCAAGATCATGAATTTCCTTTGGTTCACCAAAGTAAACGCCGCCTGTAAGCTCACGAACGATTAAAATATCGAGGCCTTCCACAACATCAGCTTTCAATGATGAGGAAGCCGCTAGCGCGGGATAACAAATCGCGGGGCGTAGGTTCGCAAAAAGTTCCATGTCTTTACGTAAGCGTAACAATCCTGCTTCTGGGCGAACATCGTAAGGCACATCATCCCATTTTGGCCCACCAACAGCGCCAAAGAGCACAGCATCGGCTGCCATGGCCTTTTCCATGTCGGCATCAGAAATAGACTGGCCGTGCGCATCATAGGCTGAGCCGCCAACAAGACCCTCGTCGGTTTCAAAATTTGAACCTTGCTTTTCGTTCATAAGGGTAATGAATTTACGAACTTCGTTCATGGCTTCTGGGCCAATACCATCGCCAGGAAGAAGGAAGAGTTTATTTGTCATAATTTGCCTGTCTTTTAGCTCCGTTTAAGAGCGGTTACTTCAATTTCAAATTTTATTTCTGGTTTGATGAGATCGGCAATAATCATCGTCGCTGCTGGACGTATCCCGTCAAAATATTGCCCCAAAAGCGGAAACACTATATCGACAAATTTTTGATCTGTTACGATATAATTGGCCCGAACAATATCTGCCCGTTCAAACCCTGCTTCTTGCAGCGTTTTGTCAATTGTATTAAAGCAATTTGCGCACTGGTCTTCGATGTTAGTTGGTATTTTCATTGTGCTATAATCGTAGCCAGTGGTACCTGCGATAAAGCACCAATCTCCTTGAACAACGGCCCGTGAATAACCGGCCGTTACTTCGGTTGTTGATCCTGTTGAGATTAGTTTACGTGACATGTGCTTCTTTCAAGCTGGTGTTATGCTTATGCCCAAGGGCGAGTTTCACCAAGTTTGCCTTCGTATGTGTCAATAGACGTTGCTTTTTCGAGCGTTAGCGCGATGTCATCAAGACCATTCATTAAACAATGCTTGCGGAATGGATCGATATCGAAGTGAATTGTACCGCCATCAGGACCTTTGATTTCTTGTGTTTCAAGATCAACAGTCATTTTTGAGTTTGAGCCGCGATCAGCATCGTCTAGTAATTTTTCAAGTTCATCTGGTGTTACAACAATTGGAAGAATACCATTCTTAAAGCAGTTATTATAGAAAATATCTGCAAAGCTTGTTGAGATGACACAGCGAATGCCAAAATCGAGCAAAGCCCAAGGCGCATGCTCACGGGATGAACCGCAGCCAAAATTATCGCCGGCAACCAGAATTTCAGCATTTCTGTAAGCTGGTTTGTTCAAAACGAAATCAGGTTTTTCAGAACCATCTTCGTTGAAGCGGGATTCAGCAAAAAGACCAACACTAAGACCTGTGCGCTTAATTGTTTTCAAATAGTCTTTTGGAATGATCATATCCGTATCGATATTGATAACCGGATAAGGTGCTGCGACACCTGTGAGCGTTGTAAATTTGTCCATAATATTTACCCAAACTATGCCAGACTTCAGTTGAATAAGAAATTCAATTAAGTCAGTAAGCTTTTTTGATCTTTTTTGAATGTTCCCATTTGCAAAAGATCTGCGTTAATGAAAGTTTCTAGCTGCGTTTACCAAACATATGTGAGAAAAAGAAGTGTTTTTTATAATAATCAGGGTTTGGTTGTTTTTACGACCATTGGATTAAGTCATATGAGTAGTAACAATTTTTATGTCAGGCCATCCCGGCCACGCCGTTCTGTTTTATATGTACCCGCCGACAATACACGCGCGTTGGTTAAATCACTTAAGCTAAATTGCGATGCTGTTATATATGATTTGGAAGATGCAATCTTACCGGACCATAAGGATGATGCAAGAGAACAGCTGCATGCATTTTTAACTGAGAATTTTCCAAATGGTACTTCAAATGATTCACGTGAAATCATAATTCGCATTAATAGTCTTGCTAGCGAATGGGGCAAAAGAGACTTACTTGCCGCTCGCTCATTGATGCCATCAGCGATTTTGACGCCAAAAGTATCTGAGATTGATGATGTCATTGAAATTAGTGATGCATTACTTGAGTTGGATGCGCCAAATACACTGCGCTTATGGGCGATGATAGAAACACCAAAGGGTGTGTTGAATGCGCCTACCATAGCGCAATATGCTAGAACACCGGGAACAAGATTAGATTGTTTCGTTGTCGGTACGAATGACCTTCTAAAAGAAACTGGTGCTAAGCCAATAAAAGGGCGACCTTATATTTCAACATGGTTGATGCAGATTATTCTGGCTGCCCGTGCCTATGAACTTGATGTCATTGATGGTGTTTTCAATGATTTCAATGATCTTGTTGGTTATAAAGACGAGTGTGATAATGCTCGCGCGATGGGTTTTGATGGTAAGAGTCTTATTCATCCAAATCAAATTTCGTTAGCAAATGATATATTCGGTATTAGTGATGAGGATTTTAGCAAGGCGGAAACGATAATTGCAGCGTTTCGGGAGCCGGAGAATAAAGAATTAGGCGTTATCCAGATCGCGGGAGAAATGGTAGAGAGGCTTCACTTGGAAATGGCCGAAAAGATTGTACTTAAAGCTAATATTATCAAGCAGAGAGAAGGATAGGTTTTGAAACTATACAGATTTTTAACAGGTCCAGATGATTCTTCCTTTTGTCATCGTGTAACTGATGCTTTGAATAAAGGGTGGGTTTTACACGGATCGCCAAGTTATGTGTTTAACCAGGAAACAGGGAAAATGCAGTGCGGACAAGCTGTTGTTAAAGATGTTAATGACAAGGCTTACACACTAGATATGAAGCTTGGCGAACAATAATTTTCATTTGTTTTCAAGTCAGCAAGATTTGTCAAATCGGGTGGTGTTACATCTAATTTGCGAGTGAAAATTGCGATAGGATATATTTATGAAAACGTCATCTGATGCCCCCATGAACTCCAAGGGCCTTTGGATTAACTATCATGATCGGATGGAGCGGGTGACTGACTTTATTTTGAAGAATCTTGATAAAGACCTTGATCTGATGGTTCTGGCAGATATTGCGTGTTTGTCACCTTATCACTGGCATCGCGTTTATGCCGGAATGAAGGGTGAAACGATTACACAAACTGTCAAACGTCTTCGTTTGCAGCGTGCTGGTCATGATCTGATATCTACCGAATTATCGGTAGAAGATATTGGCAAGCGCTATGGTTATCCTAACTTGCAATCTTTCACACGCATTTTCGCAAGCCACTTTGATATGCCGCCCGGTGAATATCGTCGTCGCGGGTATCATACGGTTTATGACATTCCTAGTTCAGAAAGAGATGCAAAAATGTACGATGTAGAGACAAAAACCATTGAAGCTATGACCTTGGCAGGTTTGCCGCACAAAGGTTCTTATATGGAAATCGGTGGTAAATTTGAGCAAGCTGTTGGCCTGGCCATTGGTCAAGGCGCTATCAAAGATATGGTTGCTATGATCGGAATTTATTATGATGATCCAGGGGCCGTTGCTCTTGATGAGTTACGATCATTTGCAGGTGCTGTGATTGAAAAGGGTCAATCTGTTGAAGCCCCGCTTGAAATTGCAAATATAGGTGCCGGTAAATATGCTGTCCTTACTCATAAAGGACCGTATGGTGAGTTATCAAAAGCCTATACTTGGTTTTATGGAACGTGGATGGCAGAGTCTGGTTTGGAATTTGCTGATGCACCGCCATTTGAGAAATATCTCAACAGTCCACATGATACAGCACCAGCAGACTTGATAACTGAAATTCATGTTCCATTAAAGAGCTGAATTGAAGACCATCATAGGAGATAGTTTAATGGCAAAGTCAAATAAGACATGGGGCGAAAAATACGCTGAAATTAATACCAAAGGTCATATTGTTAAGCCTGTTGCTAAGGATATGATGGGTATGAAAAAGGGACAATTAATGCTTATTCCGACACCAGAGATGGTGTCGGAAGTAATCAAGGAAATTCCGAAAGGTGAGGTGAAAGACACCCCTTACTTACGTAAAATATTGTCAGAACGAGTGGGGGCTGACGTTACGTGTCCTATAACAACTGGTATTTTTTTACGTGTTGCAGTAGAGGCCGCACATGAAGATTATGAAGCCGGGTGCCCCATGAGCGAGCTTTTACCTTTTTGGCGTGTGATAGGTGAAAAAGCACCGATCACAAAGAAAGTATCGTTTGATTTAGCACCCTACTTTGAGCAACAGGATGCCGAACGTCTAAACCTCTGATTTTTGTCCGATCTGCATTATCGCTAAACCTATGAGTAGAAGTGATATACCAGACGCTATTGTACGAATCTGGTTCCAGAATTGCCATTTTTGTGAGTAGGCTTGCCAAATTGTGTGAGCTTCGTCGATTGCTTGTGGAATTTTGACAAGTGCAAGAGCTTCATTCATCTGGACATTGATACTAAAGGTCAGGACATTTCCTCCAATAAAATAAATAATACCTGCCGCAATAAACATTATTGCTGCAGCTTTTTTGTGGCAAGAAAAAGCAATAATGCCTGTAATGATCATTATCGGCGCGGTACCAAAAAATGCCGGAGCAAAAATTGCATTTCTAACCGAAGCGTTCATTGCTTGCATGGCAGCGATCGCGATTCTGGGATCAGTTGCATCCAAACCCCACATTGTCGAACATATCCAAGCGTAGAAGAAACCAAAGATAGCACCTCCTAGTGTGAGTGATGTTATTGCACTTAGTTTTAATAGGTTGAACATTTTCTTCTCCAAAAGCGTACACTATATTACTGATTTACATATCCGTAATATAGTGTACATTTATTGTCAATATTGAAGGAAGATATATGCGCAAAGAATTGCAGAAAGAGCGGCGAGCTGAAATTGAGAAGGCAGCTTATGAGCTGATTGATGAAAAAGGTTTTCTCAATGTATCAATGTTAAGTATTGCTAAACGAGCAAAAGCTTCCAATGAGACACTTTATAGGTGGTATGGTGATAAAATTGGTTTGTTCAAAGCACTGGTTTCGCAAAATGCGGTGCATATTAAACAACAATTAGAAGATGATCTTAAAGTGCAAGGCGCACCATTTGAAGCGATTAAAAAGATCAGCCCACTTCTTTTAGAACTTTTAACAAGTGAACGGGCTATTGCGCTTAACCGAGCTGCAGCTGCGGATGCGTCTGGCGTGTTGGGAGCGGCGTTATCAGAAGCTGGTCGTCAAGATATATTACCAATCATTGCCCTGCTTTTTGAACGAGTACAAGATGATGGATTATTTCCCGGTTTTGCAATGGATGAGTTGTGTTCACTTTATATGAAGCTCCTCGTTGGTGACCTTCAAATTCGTCGTTTGATCGGTGCACATGAAGTTTTATCGCAAAAGCAAATTCATGATCAGGCCTCGCAAGCTCTTCAATATCTTATGCTATTATCTAATTCCAAGATCGTGGACGAATGAGTGCACCATTTTTGCGCTGTTCTTCTGCATGGGCAATCCAGCCTAACAGACGGCCAAAGGCAAAAAGGGTTTGTCCTGTTTTTGGTCGGAGTTTGAAGCTTTTCTCCATGGCAGCGAGTGAGAAATCAAGATTAGGGTATATCTTGTATGTTTTGCTGACGTGCCGGCTAATCCTCTCCCATCCTTCTGGTATTTCGAAATGTTTGAGAAGTTCTTGTGTTCGTGGATCTGTTTGTGCGTAAATTGGATGACCAAATCCAGGCGGTGATTTTATAGCCTTAATGAACGCCGCTTCTTGATGATCATCTTTCATGGTTGCGCGCCCTACCCACCAGCGAGCCATGGATGTCATCGATCCATGTTTTGTGCCAGAAAAGGTTGATAAGGCGGCCAATATGCAAGCTGGAGTGCGGGCATCAGTCGAAGCGGCAATTCGAGCGGTATAGGCTGATGGATTTAATTCATGATCTGCACAAAGAACAAGGCAACGGCGTGTTACATCAATAAAATCAATGCTGTCAGAGAAATATTTCGCCAGTTGCATATGAATAGGTTCGTCACTAAGCGTATTGGTATTACAGATCGCTGCCAGTAAGCGTTTTATGATAAAGCTATTTGTATTTTTATTTGGTGGTGTATTTTTGGAAATAGTTATCTCAGCCGTAGCTGCAAACATACGTTCGAATGAGTTTCGACCTTTGATGAGGTCAAATTTTTGATCAACATCTGGTTCCAAATCCACATTGATTAGCAACTTTGCAATATCTTCGAATGTTTTAGTTTGCGATAGTTTGATTGCATCTTGGCCTTTGTAATAGAGCTTGCCTTGGTCAATGTGACTGATTTCTGACTTAAGAACAGGCTCGCCAAAATTTTGCGTCGATTTAGCAATTGCGCGCCGCGATCTGCCTCGTTTTTTATTGGCGATCAATGCATCCACATCGTGTGTGTGATAAAGGCTTTTGCGCGCATCGCTCTTTTGTGCGCTGGCTCGAACCTTGCCGCGACTGACATAAGCGTAAAGGGTTTGCCGCGAAATATTTAATGCTTCGCAAACCTCCTTAGCTGTCATGGAAAATGGGTTTCTGTCCACTTTATTCATGTTGATTATGTTGATCAATCTTGACGCTCTGTCAAGCTTTCAGCCATTCTTTAATGATGGATGATTGGAGTATCTATGAAGCTTCTTCAAAAAATGTGTGACACATTACCTGCCTTTGAAGGTAATTTGTATATTGACCAAATTAGTTTTCGAAACAGAAATATTGGTTCCGAAGATGTTTTTTCCGTTACAGAACTGGCAGCAAACTCGATTGCATTAGCTGGTGCTGCGCTTATCCAATATGCTTTTGGTCATGATGCTTTAGATAGGCAAATTATAGTAGATCAACGATTGTCTTATCTCTGGTTTGGCAGTTCTGTGCGCCCGGTTAGCTGGTCTTTGGCCTCACCGTGGGATGATCTTGCAGGTGATTATCAAACTCAAGATGGGTGGATAAGATTGCATACAAATGCACCCCATCATCGAAATGTTGTTTGTAAGATCTTGGGTGATTTGGATCGCGCCGAAATGGCAAAGCAAGTTGAAACGTGGTCTGGTGCTGAACTTGAAGACGTAATTAGCTCGGAGGGTGGAGCTGCGGCAAACTTAATGAGTACGAGTATGTGGAATTCTCACCCACAAGCTATTGCCCTTTCTAAAGAGTTTCCAATTATTTCAGAAATGTTTGAAGGTACTAAATTGCGCCATGTGATTAATCCTTCGATTGATCAGGCTCGCCCACTGAAGGGGTTGAAGGTCCTTGATCTTACTCGAATTTTAGCTGGACCCATTGCAACGCGGTTTTTGGCAGGGTTTGGAGCAACGGTCTTACGTATCGACCCACCTTTATGGGATGAAGGTGATCATGTAATTGATATGACGCCTGGTAAGAAATGTGCGACGCTTGATTTATCAAAGCACGAGGATCTTGAGATTATGCAGAAGCTTATTTTAGAGGCTGATGTGATGGTGCATGGGCTCCGTGCAGATGCGCTAGAAAAATTGGGCTTAGGGGATGAGGAACGGCGAAAATTGAATCCGTCCCTCATTGATATTTCACTAAATGCATATGGTTGGACAGGACTTTGGCGTAATCGGCGGGGGTTTGATAGTTTGGTACAGATGAGTACAGGTATTGCTCAGCATGGAATGGAAGTTTCTGGCCTTGGTGTGCCGCGCCCTATGACAGTGCAGGCGCTTGATCATGCAACAGGTTACTTAATGGCTGCAACTGTTTTAGCAGGATTAAATCAACTTAAAACCAAAGGGCAGGCAATGTCAGCAAAGCTATCCCTTGCGGCTACGGCTGAACTTTTAAAGTCTACGCGCAAAGATAAATTTGGAGGAACATCACCTGTTAAAGCTGGAAGTGATTTTTTACCTGATATAAAACAAACGTCTTGGGGTAATATTCAGCGATTAAAGTCTCCTATTATGTTTTCGGGACTTGATATGCATTGGTCTTCGCCTGCTATTCGTTTGCACTCATCAGCGCCAATGTTTTAATGATGAGTTTTTGATATGACGGAGTAAGAAGATGCGCATTAAATTAAATGACGACCGCAAAGCAGACATTGCACGTGCGCTTTCTGGCTTTTTTCAGGATGAATTTGATGAAGATTTGAGTGAGTTTCGGGCACTCGAAGTTGTTGATTTCATGTTACGTCAGATCGGACCATCGCAATATAATCAGGCTATTGCGGATGCTCGCGGGTTTCTGGCCGAAAAGCTTGATGATCTTGATACTGAGTTCCATGAGGCAGAAGAACGTTAGTTCGATCCTTTTCTTACTTCAAATAAATAAGGAATAAATTCCTTTTAGTCGCTTGACTCTTATTCTAAGTTCTGGAATCTATATTGGAACAAAAGAAGAACAAATAAGCTAAAATGATGAATTCTGGTATTAAAAAACATGAACTATCAGAGCTTCGACAGCAAATAGCTGAAATCGAAGAACGGCAATTTATGTGTTTAAACGAACCAGATAAAGAACAAGAAAAATTATCAAACATCAAATCATATCGGATTCGAAATAAGAAAGATAAAAATTATATCTTTCCTTTTGGCTACTCATCCCTTGATGAATGTTTAGATGGGGGCATTTTTTTAAATGCACTTACCGAGTTTCGTACAGATGAAGCGCGGCATGTGGGTTCAGCAAGTGGATTCGTTTGGATCCTAGCTCAGCAAATGCAAAAACTGATTTATAATTTGGAACCCGCTTATGGCACATTACCTATTTTATGGATTGGTGAGGTTTCAGCCAAGTTGGAGGGTGGTCAGATTTATCCTCCCGGGCTTTTATCCTTAGGGATTGATCCATCACAATGCATATTTGTTCAACCGCGTACTTTAAATGATGCTTTATGGGCAGCAGAACTTGCAGCTAAGCAAACTGCACTTGCGGCCACGATTTTGGAAGTTCGTGGTAATCCAGGCGAACTTGACATGGCTGGTACGCGGCGTTTGCATTTAAGGGCGCAAGCTGCAAAGCGGCCATTTTTCCTTTTGAGGCAATCATCGGAGCCAGAAGCAACGGCTGCCCGTACGCGAATTTTCATTAAGCCTGCTGCTGCCAGTTCAAAAATTCTCCCCAGCCAACAAAAGTTTTCAAATAGTCTGCAATATTCGGCATTTCAGCTTTTGCTTGAAAAGAGCAAAAGCCCGTCTCTTCAATCATTTATCTTGGAATGGAACCATGATGCACAATCTTTCCACAAACGTACAGATCAAGACTGGGCAAAAAATCAAGACCACGATCAACACACCGATGTCGATGTTTACAAATACCAATCGTCGAATTTTGTCGATCGCTCTTCCTTATCTGGCAACGGACCGAATCAAGCGAAGGAAATGGGGCGTGTCGTGGCGTTTGGATAAGCGAGAGAATAATGCCCATGAATATCCAACTATTTGTATGGAGAAACAAAAAGGTGCCATGCGCCTATCTGCGCTTGATCTGACAGCAGAAAATTTGGGACTCAAGCTTGGGCAAGGCATGGTGGAAGCACGTGCCATGTGCCCGAATATTGAAACAATTCACGCAGATCATGATGGTGATATGGCTTTTTTAAATGCATTAGCTGATTGGGCAGATCGATATACGCCGCTTGTGGGGCTTGATGCACCTTTTGGTAAAGCTCAAGGATTGTTCTTAGATATAACTGGCTGTGCACATTTATTTGGTGGCGAAGAAGAAATGCTAAAAGATATGATATCTCGCCTTCATCAAATGGGAGTTTATGCGCAAGGAGCAATTGCTCCGACGCCTGGGTTTTCTTGGGGGCTTGCACGACAGCATTCGCCAGAGAATTATGATTTTCGAAATACAATTATGACATGGGACAATGCAAGGATAATTGCTTTATCTTTTCCCATGGCTGCATTGCGTTTGCCACTTGATATGTTGGTTGCTCTTGATCGTGTTGGCCTTAAAAATGTGAAAGATATTTTTGATGCACCACGTAAGCCACTGACTAAACGGTTTGGGCCATTTTTGCTTAAAAGACTTGATCAAATGCTTGGTCAAGAGGATGAACCTATTTCCCCGCGATTACCTGTTGCAAGCCTATCGGTTGAACGTCGATTAGCCGAACCCATTGGGCGGCAGGAAGATATTGAAACATGTATTGAACAACTGGCTAAGTCATTACAAAATGATATGGAAAAGCGGGGTCTATTGGGTCAGCAATTTATGCTTTTATTGTTCCGCTTAGATGGTATAGTTCGCCGGCTTGATATTGGTCTTTCTGCACCATCACGAGAGCCAAAACGTATTAAGATCCTATTTTCAGAAAAACTTGATAACATTTATGATGAAGCTGATGCCGGGTCGGGTTTTGAAACGATCCGTCTTTGTATTGTTTCGGCCGTTGAAACATCTGATCAGCAAGCGACATTTTCAGGGAAAAATAATATTCAAACGGATATTGATGAGTTAGCTGATCAAATGATTGTTCGGTTGGGTGCCGAGCGGGTTTTAAAGCCCGCTTTTCATCAAAGCTTTATCCCAGAACGGGCTACTTCTTTTATCTCACTAATGAAGAATGCTTTTTCTAAAGAGGAAATTCAGTCAGAAAAAAACCGCCCTATCCGGTTGTTCTCAAATCCAGAACCTGTTCTGGCCATTGCTGAAGTTCCTGAAGGTCCGCCGATTACATTTCGTTGGCGCCGTAGCCATTATCAAGTTGCTCGTGCCGAAGGCCCCGAGCGTATTGGCGCGGAATGGTGGATTGATGGTGAGGATGCACGAACACGAGATTATTATAAAGTAGAAGATAAATCCGGGCGTCGTTTTTGGATTTTTCGGGAAGGTCTTTATGAACGTGAAAGTGAAAACCGTGATGGTTTAGTGCCGCGGTGGTTTATGCATGGGTTATTTGCGTGAATGAAAATATCACTCCTGTTGCTAAATCCCTATTCGCTGAATTAGGCGTTGCAAGTAATTTTTCTTTTCTAAAAGGTGCCTCTCATCCAGAAGAAATAATCGTGCGTGCAGCAAAATTAGGAATTAGCCATATTGGGCTTGCTGATTGTAATACGCTTTCAGGTGTTGTGCGTGCGCATATGGCTGCAAAAGAAGCTGACATTCATTATCATCCAGGTGCGCGGCTCCAGTTTTGTGATGGTTTGCCTGATATGTTGGCCTATCCCAAAAACCGCAAAGGGTGGGGGCACTTATGCAGGCTTTTAACAGCGGGTAATTTGCGATCTGAAAAGGGGAATTGCCAGTTAATGCGTGATGATCTTATTAAATGGTCATCTGAGATAATGTTTTGTATTTTACCAGATATCGATTCGCATACGTTACAGCTTGATGATTTCAAAGGTAGTCTTGGATTTTTAACATCGCATATAAAAAGCAATATCTATCTTGCTTTAGTGGCCCATTATGATGGTGATGACAGGTTCCGTTTTGCTTCGATGGCAGAACTATCTAAAATATATGATCTTGTCTTAATGGCGACGAACGATGTGTTTATGCATCAACCAGAGCGTTGTCCTTTAAGTGATGTATTGTCTTCTATTGAGCATCATAGGCCTGTTTATGACATGGGGTTTGGTCTTTCAAAAAACGCTGAACGCTATTTAAAATCCTATATTCAGATGAAGCATATCATGCGCGAATATCCTGAAACATTGGATCATGCGATTAATTTTGCAAATGCACTTACATTTTCACTTGATGAATTGCGTTATCAATATCCTGATGAAAAGTTTGGTGAAGGTTCACCTCAGGAGGTTCTTCGAAATCTGGCTTATAAGGGTGCAAATGAGCGTTATCCAGATGGAATTTCTAATAAAACAATTGATCAAATTGAGTATGAATTGGCTTTGATTAAAGGCCTTGAATATGCGCCATATTTTCTTACTGTTTGGGACTTAGTGCGCTATGCACGATCACAAAGCATTTTATGTCAGGGGCGAGGGTCAGCGGCCAACTCAACCGTTTGTTATTGTCTTGGAATTACTGATGTAAATCCTGAAAAAGTTGATCTTCTTTTCGAACGATTTATCTCACCTGAACGAAATGAACCGCCAGATATTGATGTGGATTTTGAGCATGAACGTCGTGAAGAGGTTATTCAATATATATATCAAAAATATGGTCGTGAGCGAGCAGGGTTGGCAGCCACAGTGGTGACTTATCGTGCTCGGATGGCAGCGCGTGAGGCTGGTAAAGCTTTTGGTCTGTCTGATGATGTTATTTCTGCGCTTGCCGGTTTGGTTTGGGGGTGGTCGTCAAAAAGTCTCACGGAAAAAGAAGCACGAGAAGCGGGGCTTGATATTAATGACCCCACAACACGACGTGTTTTAGATTATGCCTCTGAACTCATCGGATTTCCACGGCACTTATCTCAACATGTTGGGGGCTTTGTTATTACACGTGATCGGTTGGATGAAGTTGTGCCTGTTATGAACACGGCCATGGACGGGCGCACCATGGTGGAATGGGATAAGGACGACCTTGAAGCGCTTGGTATTTTAAAGATTGATGTTCTTGCCCTTGGCATGTTGTCATGTTTGGCAAAAGCTTTTGATCTTTTAAAGAATACTTATGGCCACGATTATACGCTTGCAACGTTGCCAAGCGAAGATCCCGTTGTCTATGATATGATTTGTGCTGCGGATACGTTAGGTGTTTTTCAGATTGAAAGCCGTGCGCAGATGACGATGTTACCTCGTTTACGTCCGCGTGAATTTTATGACCTTGTCATTGAAGTCGCTATCGTTCGCCCCGGGCCCATTCAAGGTGACATGGTTCACCCCTATTTGCGCCGTCGACAGGGCATTGAGAAAGTTACATTTCCAAAAGAAGAACTGCGTGATGTTTTGGGTCGTACTTTGGGTGTGCCACTATTTCAAGAACAGGCGATGAAAATTGCCATTGTGGCCGCCAACTTTACACCTGGTGAAGCCGATAAATTACGTCGAGCCATGGCGACATTTCGCCGTGTTGGAACAATTCATACTTTCAAGATTAAAATGATCGAGGGCATGGTCCGAAATGGGTATGAACAAGATTTCGCTGAGCGATGCTTCAAGCAGATTGAGGGTTTTGGAGAATATGGATTTCCTGAAAGTCATGCAGCGTCTTTTGCGCTTTTAGTTTACGCATCATGTTGGTTCAAAGCTTACTATCCTGATGTATTTTGTGCGGCAATTTTAAACTCTCAACCCATGGGGTTTTATGCACCCGCTCAACTTATTCGTGATGCGCGCGAGCACGGCGTTGATATACGGCCCATTGATATTAATTACTCTGATTGGGATGCCAAGCTTGAGGATGGCCAGTTAGATCAAGCTGCAATGGCTGTGCCACGGCGCGATATGGTTCGTACGATTAAAACCAGGAAAGCACTTCGTATTGGTTTTCGTCAGATTAAAGGTTTGCGCCAAAAGGATATGGAAATAATCATGTCCCATCGTGGTAAAGGTTATGATTCCATTCGTGATCTTTGGCTAAAAACACGGCTTTCACCTTCCATTATTGAGCGGTTAGCAGAAGCTGATGTATTTCGCTCTATTGGGCTTGATCGACGCGTGGCTTTATGGGCCGTTCGTGCACTTGAGAAAAATAACCCAGATGATGAGGGCCTTCTTTTTAAACACGGTCATCAATTTATTGAACAAGAAGAGGAGCTATCGCTTCCGACTATGCGATTAAGTGAGCAAGTTATCAATGACTACCGATATTTGCGCATGTCTTTAAAAGCCCATCCTCTTGCCTTTATCCGTCCAAAGTTAAATAGGCCAAATGCGGTGCTACATGAAAATTTGGGTCAGATTAGGAATGGTCGAAATATTTTTGTGGCTGGTCTTGTGTTAGTCCGACAAAGACCAGGCTCTGCAAAAGGTGTTATTTTTCTCACATTGGAAGATGAAACAGGTGTGGCAAATATCATTGTTTGGCCAAAGGTTTTTGAACGCTATCGACGTATTATTCTTGGTGGCCGCTTGTTGCGAGTTTATGGAAAGTTACAAAGCGAATCTGGCGTTATTCATATTGTTGCAAATCGTATTGAAGATATGACACTTCATTTAGAAGTACTTGAACTCTATCAAACAAGAAGTACGTCGCCTGATGATATTCGAGATAAAATGATATCATCTAATGCAGATAGTAGGATGAGAAAAGAACCAAAGCAAATTGCACCCGTACCAATGATTGGACATCAGAAAAATGCGGCAAAGAAAGTTATGCCAAAAGGGCGGAATTTTCACTAAATTTAGAGGATGCCACGTGTTTGCAAATCACTTTCAAATTGTTCAGATGACGTAAATAAGATGCCATCAATTCCAAGCGTGCAGGCTGCATCGACATTGGCTTGTGTATCGTCAATAAAGATACAATCCTTGGCATCTAAATTATTTCGATCAAGTAATAATTGATAGATAGCAGCTTCAGGTTTTGTAATTTTAACCTCACCTGAAACGATCGTATCAATAAAACTGGATGCCAAGAATGGATACATTTGGCAGGCATCAACCCATTTTTCTGCTGAAAAATTAGTAATGGCGTAAAGTGGAGTATTGTTCTCTTTAAGTTGGTTTAATATTGCCACGGATTCATCAATTGCAGCGGGAACTGTCTCTACCCAACGTTTATCAAAAGCATCAAAGATGTGCGCATAGTCGGGAAATTTTTCACTGTGCAATTTGACACCTTCTTCAAAAGAAAGGCCGCAATCCAATTGAAGATTCCAATCGAAAAAATTTGTCTCTTCAATAAATGCATTTATCTGATCTTGGTCACCGATTACATCTAAGAATAATGTATTTACATCCCAATTTATGAGAACTCGACCTACGTCAAATATAACATTTTTCATGAAATTAATCCCAAGTTGCTGCATTAAGGTTTGTTTAGTAGATCACTATGTCAAATATGTAAAAGGCAAATCAGAGCCTAAAATTTTGCCAACCAATATAATCTCACTCCAATGTTGACAAAATAAACATAATCAAACATGGTCAAGCCCAATAATTTGGATTTGTAGAGCGTCTCAAACAAATGAAACATAATTATAGTATAAATCCTCATAGTATTGAGGATTCATGACGAAACCCGACTATAGTCTCGTAGCAGAAGACATACATAAAAGTTTTGGAGAGCTTGAAGTTCTCAAAGGGTTGACCTTGCGCGCCAAAAAAGGTGATGTCGTCTCTATTATTGGAAGCTCTGGTTCGGGGAAAAGTACATTCCTGCGCTGCATCAACTTTCTTGAAATGCCTGATAAGGGTAAAGTTGTTCTTGATGGCGAAGAAGTCATCATTAGTAAAGGCCAAAATGGTCGTGTTGCATCGACCGATGAAAAACAGATTCAACGTTTACGCAGCCAGCTTGGAATGGTTTTTCAGAGTTTTAATCTCTGGTCACATATGACTGTTTTGCAGAATGTGATCGAAGGTCCAATACAGGTTTTGAAAATATCCCGAAAAGAAGCTGAAGAACGCGGTTTGGAATATCTAAAAAAGGTTGGTATTGCGCAAAAAGCAGATGCTTATCCAAGCCAATTGTCTGGCGGTCAGCAACAGCGTGTGGCAATTGCACGTGCGCTTGCTATGGAACCGAAGGCGCTTTTATTTGATGAACCAACTTCAGCACTTGATCCTGAACTTGTCGGCGAAGTGCTAAAGGTAATGCAGGATCTTGCCAATGAGGGACGAACAATGATTGTCGTCACACATGAAATGGGTTTTGCACGCGATGTAAGCAATCGTGTGTTATTTCTCCATCAGGGGAAAATTGAAGAAGAAGGAACACCCGAAGAGGTGTTTAATAATCCGAAATCTGAACGCTGCAAAGAATTTTTAGCAAGTTCATATTGAGGTCATAAAGGAGAGAAAAATGAAAGTCTTTAAAACATTAACGGGAGTGGCATTTGCTGCTTTGATTACAACAGCAGCCATGGCTGATAATCATGCAATTCGCATGGGTACAGAAGGAGCGTACGCACCATATAACTTCATTAATGATGCAGGTGAAGTCGATGGGTTTGAGCGCGAAGTTGGTGATGAACTTTGTAAACGCGCAAAGCTTGAGTGCACATGGGTAACCAATGAGTGGGACAGCATTATTCCAAACTTGGTTTCAGGCAACTATGATACGATTATTGCAGGTATGTCTATTACTGCAGAGCGCGATGAAGTGATTGACTTCACGCAAGAATATTTCCCACCGGATCCGTCAACATATGTTGGTCTTGCGGGTACATCTATGGATGCAACAAAAGGCACGGTTGCTGCGCAAACAGGAACTATTCAAGCTGGCCATGCTGCTGAAACGGCTAAAGCTGTCGTTGAATTTGCAACACCTGAAGAAGTCACTGCGGCTGTTCGTAATGGGGAAGTTGATGCGGCAATTGCCGATGATGCTTTCTGGCAAGATGTTGTAAAAGCATCTAATGGTGAATTAGAATTTATTGGTGAGCCAGTGATGCTTGGTGGCGGTATTGGCATGGGTGTTCGTGAATCTGATACAGAGCTTAAAGAAAAAATGAATGCAGCAATTGCTTCTATGAAAGCTGATGGTACGCTTACCAAGATGATTGCCAAGTGGTTTGATGGCCGCATGGTTAAGTACTGATAACGTTATTGTTCGGGCCGCTATAACGCGGCCCGAACAATATGTGTCCCGATGTTTGAGTATTGTACTGATCCAAAAATATTAGAAGGTTTATCTTGGTGGTCTTGTTATTTGACAACCGGAAAACACTTCAATTTTTATCAAAGCTTCTTAGTTGTTTTTGCGCTTTTAATTATTTGCGTGCCATTTATTTTGATGTTTGGCTTTGCTGGGGCACTAGCCCGACGGTCACGAATATTACCAGTTCGCTGGGTTGGTGTTGCCTATACCTCGATGGTACGCGGCATTCCAGATATTATCTTTTTTCTTTTCGTTCCAATCGGGCTTGATCAAGCGATAGAATATTTGCGCCATCATGCAAAATGCCCAGAATGGACAGAACCTATCCGGCAGGGAAATGATTTTGTTGTTTGTGCGGCTGCAAAGATGCCTCTTGGTGTATCGCCCCAATGGATACATGAAGTGTATGGCTTTTCGTTAGCAACACTTGCATTTGCTATCGTTTTTGGTGCATTTGCTGCGAATACGATTTATGGGGCATTAAGTTCAGTGCCCAAAAATCAGTTGGAGACAGCTGCTGCATTTGGAATGAGCAGGCGACAGATTTTTTATCGTATTCATATGCCCCAAATGTGGATTTATGCGCTTCCTGGTCTGTCAAATCTATGGATGATTTTAATAAAAGCGACACCGCTGTTATTCCTTTTAGGAGTTGAGGATATTGTCTATTGGGCGCGCGAACTTGGTAGTTCTAAAACCGCGCGGTTTGCTTATGAACATGGTGATTGGCGTTTGGGATATTTCTTGTTTCTCCTTGTATTTTATCTTCTGCTATCGTGGGGAAGTGAAACGGTATTTGGGCGACTAACCAAGAAATTTACTAAGGGTCAGGCGATGATTGGAGCGAGTGCATGAGTTGTACGCAAACGGTCATTGATTATGCTTTTCGCGCGATTGGGTTTGGTGCGCGTGCATTACCAAAATCAGATATAACTTTATGTGAACAAGTTGTGTTGATTGGGTCTGGATTGCTTTGGAATATATATTTTGCAGCAGTTGCGTTGGTGCTTGGCTTTTTTGCAGCGGCTGCAATTGCATTTGCGCGAAATAGTTCAAACGGCTTTGTTTGGCGACCGGCGGCAATGTTTATTTTTCTCATCCGTGGATCACCTTTGTTCATTCAGTTCTTCATTGTTTATGAGCTGTTTGTTTTGCTACCGAGGATAGGGTGGGATTTAAATTTTGGATTTGTGGAAATTACCATTGAAACACGATGGCTAACCCGCGCTTGGATGGGCGCGCTTATTACACTATTTTTAAACACGACAGCATATACAGCCCAGATTTTTTACGGTGCTTTACGGACGGTTCCTAAGGGAGAGATTGAAGCCGCACTTGCTATTGGTATGTCGCAAAAGCAAATCAACAGACGGCTTATAAAGCCAAAGATGATTAGTCTTGCTTGGGAGTCTTATACCAATGAAGCGATCTTTCTGCTTCATGCAACAGCGTTGGTTTTTTTCTCAAGTTTTCCCGCGTGGCGACAACAAGGAGATTCACTTTACTACGCGAGTTATTTTGCGGACAAGACGTTCAATCCATTCGTCGCATACCCGATTATTGCAGGATATTTTATCTGCTTAACATTGATTGTGATCGTGTTATTTAGCTGGCTGAATAAGCGTATGAATCCTCATTTAAGATATCAGTAGCTCACGTAACTTTACATTTTAGATCACCTACGCCGTCAATATGGCCGTGCATTTCATCACCGATGGAAACCGCGCCAACACCTGCTGGTGTTCCTGTCATAATAATATCACCAGCTTGTAGCTTAAAGAAACCCGATAGATAAGATATTGTTTCTGCCACGTTCCAGATCATTTCGCTGATATTGCCTGATTGTTTTTGTGTTCTGTTAATATTGAGCCAGATGTCCGCAGACTGAAGTGTTCCAACGTCTGCTTTTGGTACGATGGATGAACAAGGCGCGGAATGTTCAAACGCTTTGCCAACTTCCCATGATCGCCCCATTTTTTTCATATCACTTTGAAGGTCACGACGGGTCATATCAAGTCCAACTGCATAGCCAAATATGGTGTTTTCGGCTTGTGAGAGTGAAAGGTTAATTCCACCCCTATCAAGTGCGACAACGAGCTCAATTTCGAAATGTACGTTGTTTGATTTTGAAGGGTAGGGAAAGTCTGCGTTATTTATGAGAAGATTATCCGGGTTTTTCTGAAAGAAAAAAGGTGGCTCTCGATCTGGGTCATGACCCATTTCCCGTGCGTGATCAGCATAATTTCGACCAACGCAATATATACGTCTCACTGGAAACTTTTGGCTCGAGTTCTTAATCGGTAAATAAGGCTGAGGCTGTGGTTCGAATAGAAATGTCATGGGGTCCTGAATATGTATGCTCTTCTGAACAAGTTGAATTTGCATTGTTTGTGTTTTTAATGGCTTCTTTATTCTGCAATTTTTCGAATGATATGCGAAATCTCGGTTAATCTTTCTGTGAGTGGATTTGTTTTGCGCCATATCATGCCGATGGTTCGAGACGGTTTTGGGTCCAAAAACCGTGTGACGGAAACATTGGCGGACCGTGTTTCAACATCTAACGCCATTTCCGGAATAAGCGTCACACCTATACCCGCGCTAACTAGTTGGACGAGCGTAGATAAGGAACTGCCATCAAGCATTTCACGCGGTCTCGTAGTTTGGATATTACAGAAAGATAATGCTTGATCGCGGAAACAATGTCCCTCTTCTAAAAGCAGTAATCTCATTTCTTTTAACATCTGGCGGTTTGGTGCGGGCCTTCCTTTATCTGCCGATGGTCTGACCAGCACAAATTCTTCCGTAAAAAGAGGGACTTCCGTAAACGAGTTTTCTGAGATTGGTAGTGCAACAATAGCTGTATCAAGTTGTCCTTCGGAAACTTCTTTAATCAGATTTTGGGTTAATGTTTCTCTGATGTGGATATCAAGAGCAGGAAATGTGTTTGCAAGTTCATTGATGATTTTCGGCAAAAGATAGGGCGCGATGGTTGGAATAACGCCAACGCGCAACTGACCTGACAATTGATCACTCATTGAACGGGTAAATTCTTCCAATTCATCCACAGACCTCAAGATTGCAGACGCTCTTTCCGCAAATTCTTTGCCAAAATGGGTGAGTTGAGTTTTCCGTGCGACCCGTTCTACGAGCTTTGAATTCAACGTTTCCTCAAGCTCTTTTATCTGCATAGATAATGCGGGTTGCGAAACGGCACAAATTTCGGCCGCTCGTCCAAAGTGACTTTGTTGGGCTAAGATATTGAAATAACGTAGTTGCTTCAGGGTAATATTATTCATAAGTATTTCTTATCATATTTATCAGAAAATACAACTTTATCTAATGAATACAATTTGATAAATGTTTACCTAATATTTGGGTTGCGAGGGATTCGATTTACTTGAAGTTCTGCACCTGAACTATCAGCAATATATAAAACACTATTTCCCGATGGAGTGAACATGAACGAGATGAGTCCCGCAAAATGCCCTGTAATGCATGGTCGTAATAAAGAGGCAAATGCAATGGGTACCACCGCAATTCAGCACTGGTGGCCAGAGCAATTAAACCTCAGAATTCTAAACCAAAACGCCCCACAAGTTGGTCCGCTCGGTGAAGATTTTAACTATGCAGAAGAGTTTAAAAAACTTGACCTAAAAGCATTGAAAAAAGATCTCGCAGATTTAATGACAGATTCGCAAGACTGGTGGCCCGCGGACTATGGTCATTATGGTGGTCTATTTGTTCGTATGGCTTGGCATAGTGCCGGCACCTATCGTACATATGATGGTCGCGGTGGTGCGCGCTCAGGTACACAACGTTTTGCGCCGCTTAATTCTTGGCCTGATAATGGAAACTTGGATAAAGCACGCCGTCTTCTTTGGCCAATTAAGCAGAAATACGGCAATAAAATTTCCTGGGCTGATTTGATGATTTTAACTGGTAATGTCGCCATGGAAACTATGGGTTTTAAAACTTTTGGTTTCGCCGGCGGTCGTGCTGATGTCTTTGAGCCAGAAGAAGATATCTATTGGGGTCCAGAAACTGAATGGCTTGATGATAAGCGTTACTCAGGTGATCGTGATCTAGCTGATCCACTTGGCGCAGTGCAGATGGGTCTTATTTATGTGAACCCGGAAGGGCCAAATGGTAATCCCGACCCGCTTTTATCGGGGCATGATATTCGAGATACATTTGGCCGTATGGCAATGAACGATTATGAGACTGTTGCGCTTGTTGCGGGCGGTCATACTTTCGGTAAAGGCCATGGTGCTGGACCGGAAGAAAAAGTTGGTGCTGAACCAGAAGGTGCGCCACTTGAGCAAATGGGTCTTGGTTGGTCAAACAGTCATGGATCTGGCAAAGGTGGCGATACGACGACAGCTGGCTTTGAAGGTGCATGGACGGCGAACCCCATTCAATGGGATATGGGTTATTTTGATGCTTTGCTTGGCTATGAATGGGAAAAAGTAACTAGTCCGGCAGGTCATGTTCAATGGCAACCAACTAAAGCCTCAAATGCCGCGCAAGCGCCAGCCGCAGGTGATGCATCGCGTACAGAACCGCTTATGATGACAACAGCAGATATGGCTCTTAAAATGGATCCGGAATATGCTAAAATTTCCAAACATTTCCATGAGAATCCTGATGAGTTTGCAGATGCTTATGCACGTGCTTGGTTTAAGCTAACACACCGGGATATGGGTCCGGTTACAAATTATTTGGGTGAGGAAGTTCCTTCAGAAGAATTGATCTGGCAAGATCCTATTCCCGCTCATGACGGTTCGGCACTTAGTGATGCAGAAATTGCTTCGTTGAAAGAAAAAATCCTCGCATCCGGACTTTCTGTTTCACAACTTGTAAACACCGCTTGGGCATCTGCTTCAACCTTCCGCAGTTCAGATCTTCGCGGCGGGGCAAATGGCGCGCGCATTAATCTAGCGCCACAGAAGGACTGGGCGATTAACACATCTTCTAATGTTGCAAGCGTGATTTCAAAACTTGAGGCCATAAAAAATGATTTCGATGGCAATGTCTCATTGGCGGATTTGATTGTACTTGGCGGTTGTGCTGCAATAGAAAAAGCAAGTGGTGTAAGTGTTCCGTTTACACAAGGGCGCACGGATGCAACTCAAGATCAAACAGATGTGGAATCTTTTGCAGTACTTGAGCCTAAATATGACGGCTTTCGTAATTATAAAAATACAAGAGACCCTCGTTCAACTGAGGCATTACTTGTCGATAAAGCACAATTGTTAGGTCTAAGTGCACCAGAAATGACTGTTCTTGTTGGGGGGCTTCGTTCACTTGATGTGAATGCGGGCAAAAGCAAGCATGGAGTCTTCACAGACAATCCAGGCACATTAAGCAATGATTTCTTTGTAAATGTTCTTGATATGGGCATAGAGTGGAAATCAACTGATGGGTCTTCAGAATTGTATGAAGGTCGCGATCGTGCATCTGGTAACGTCAAGTTTACTGGGACTCGTGCTGATCTTGTCTTTGGTTCGAATTCTATTTTAAGATCAATTTCTGAAGTTTATGCGCAAGAAGATGCGAAAGAAAAATTTAAAGCGGACTTTATTACAGCGTGGAATAAAGTCATGAATGCAGACCGTTTTGATCTTGCCTGATTGATAGAGATTTAAGATAAAAACTTGAAAGCCGCACCCTGTTTGGGTGCGGCTTTTTGCAATCAGATGCTCTCATTCATTTGATACACTTATAATCACAATTGTTTTATTCGCCTTGATTTAACAGCTCGACTATCATCTAGTAAGAGTAGCCTGCTGATTAAGATGATCAGTGGAACGAAGTATTTTGGTTTGAGTGATGACAGTCGACAAAAAGAAAGATTCTAAATTGGGACAATGTGAGCCACCTGATCGATTGGCAGGAGGTGAAAGATTTGATTATCTTGCCCGTTGTGCCAAGGATTTAGGTTTTAGTGAGCAAGAATTAAAAGACCTTGCAGCGCTTTATGGCGAGCAAATGCCAAAAGACAAGTCGTGAATAGAGGGGACAAGTCGTGAATATAGGCTATGCATCTGAACAGTCGGGCCTTCCACCAAAAACTATCCGTTATTATGAAGATATTAATTTGATAAAACCGGCTCGCGCTGGAAATGGATATCGTGATTATTCAGATACTGATATTCATCGGCTAAAGTTCTTGCAGCGCTCACGAAGTCTTGGGTTTACAATAGACGAGTGTCGTCTGCTGCTTTCTCTTTATGATGATGATCAACGAGCTAGCTCCGACGTAAAATTGATTGCAGTTAGTAAGATAGAAGAGATTGATCAAAAAATAAGTGAATTGCAATCTCTCAAAGAAACTTTGGCCTCACTTGCCAAAAACTGTCATGGTGATAATAGACCTGAATGTCCAATCATTGCAGATCTTGCAGGGCAAAATGTTTCAAGTATAGTTTAAGAAGTCAATTTACGTGGCTTGCTTTTAGGTAGATTTCTTAATCAACTTTTCTATTCTTCCCCATCATCTTCACATTTGTTTTGGGTACACGGAGTCGATTGACCCGACATTATGGAGATGTTCGGTTCAGTTTTTATCCTTTTATATGGGATTTTTTAAATAGGCCTTGGCATATTGGGCTAAATTAGGTGTATGACCAGTCATCTCTAATATTAGCAAGTTACATTTGCTTTGAAAGGACAGATATGACCCATCCATATTTTGCGGAACAACTTATTGCGTATGCCGCTGAAAACGGACCTGTGACAATTGGGTTGATTGGTGCAGGTCAGATGGGTAAGGATTTAGCTGTTCAAGTTGCGTTGATGTCGGGCATACGAATTGGTGGTATTTCTGTTACCCGCGCGGAAAATGCTTTGGGTGCATTACACCTTGCTGGACATTCGGACGAAGATATTATTGTTGCAAACAATGCAAATGCGATTGATGTGGCGATTGAAGGTGGAAAAATTGCCATATGTGAGGGGTTTGAGGCGTTAACAGCTGCAGGGCGCGTTGATGTGATTATTGATGCGACGGGTAATCCCAATACGGGATCACTTATTGCACTTAGCGCGATTAAAAATGGCAAGCATATGGTTATGCTAAATGTGGAAGCTGATATTACGATTGGCCGATATTTGGCAGAAGAAGCAAAAAAGGCTGGCGTTATTTATACCGGTGCTGCGGGTGATGAACCTGCCTGTGTTTTAGAACTGATTGGCTTTGCACGTAGTCTTGGTATGAACGTTATCGCCGCGGGAAAGGGCAAAAACAATCCACTTAATATCCATGCTGTACCCGCTGAATATGAAGAGGAAGCTAGAGCACGTGATATGAATGCTCGTATGCTTGTAGAGTTTGTTGATGGATCAAAGACAGCGATCGAAATGGTTGCTATTGCCAATTGTACAGGCCTTATACCTGACATTCCAGGTATGCATGGCCCAAAGGCATCGCTTGATGAGTTGGCGAATGTGCTTTGCCCAGTGGAAGATGGCGGTATTTTGAGCCGTAAAGGTGTTGTCGATTACTCAATCGGTAAAGGTGTTGCACCTGGAGTTTTTTGTATCGTAGAAACCAAGCATCCGCGTGTTTTGGAGCGGATGGCTGATCTGAAAGTCGGTAAGGGGCCTTATTTCACACTTACTCGACCTTTCCATTTAACCAGTCTTGAAGTGCCATTGTCTGCTGCGCGAGCTGTTATGCATGGTGAACCTGATATGGTGCCAATCGACCGCCCTGTTGCAGATGCTGTTGCTGTCGCTAAACGTGATTTACAACCAGGCGAAATACTAGGTCGGATTGGGCAAGCCGATTATCGCGGTTATGCGGTGAGCTGGCAGGATGGCCGTAAAGGCGGTTATGTTCCTATAGGTTTGGCAGAAAAAGCTGTTGTATCTAAACCCGTGAAGGCTGGTGATATTATAACCTATGCAAATTGTGTTCCTGATAAAGATCTTATCATTACACAGATCCGTCATAAACTTGACCAAGCAGATGCACATTTTGCAAGTTAAGCATGTTCTATAAGCTCATAAAATTTTTTGTATCTAATGGCGCTTATACCAATGGCATAATGGTATTCTACAGCTTAGAAAGTGAATAATGATCTATTTAATAGCAACGCTTAAAATAAAACCGGATAGTTTCGAAACAATAGAGAAATTGGTTGCACCTTGCATAGAAGGAACGCGATTAGAAGCCGGCAACATTTCTTATGATCTTTTTCAAAGTACGACTGATAAGAATACTTTGTCATTCGTAGAGCGCTGGAAAGATCAGGCGGCAATAGATAATCATTTCACAGAGTCGCATTTCTTGGCTTGGAGAGATGCGGGAGCGGAATATATTCTCGACAAAAAACTTGAGATCATTACACCTGAAAATATCGAGCAAAAATAGGATATGATTTACCGCGGGAACCTGAAATGATGAGACAACAGCTCAAAGATAAAATCATATCTGTTTGTGATGAGAAAATTGAAAAGAAAGGTGTTAATGTAGGCCTTTCCTTTTATGCATTTTTTGCCAATAAGAATGATGACCCTCAGCTTCTTATGGAAGCTGCGACATGGTGGATACAGACCCATGAATTGGACCACTTTGAAAAAGCCGTTAAAATTCGCCAGATGATATTAGACAGCATATGACATTCACGGTGACTGCTCATCGTCGTTTACAAATACACCGATCAAATTGCTGCACCTGCTCACTTTTTCGCTCTTTTAGTGAACACTAAACCGCCATACGCGAAATGCATAAGTGATTTGAAATCGGCATTGGCTCATGCAATCATTTTAATATTACATATAGGGTACCTATAATGGAGAAAATAATATGAATATATTTACACGCGCTGTTGCGGTCGGCATGATGTCATTTGCGATGACTGCCGTTGCGCAAGCTGAGGTTACTGTTAAAGTAGCTTATGATGCTGACCCGGTTTCACTGGATCCACATGAGCAACTTTCCGGTGGTACATTGCAATTCTCACACATGACGTTTGATCCGCTTGTTCGTTGGACGCAAGATTTGCAGTTTGAAGCACGTTTGGCTGAAAGCTGGGAGCAGATTGATGCAACAACGACACGTTTTAACTTGCGTGATGGTGTGAAATTTCATTCTGGTAATGAGTTAACAAGTGCTGACGTTCTTTGGACATTTAACCGTTTGAAAGAAAGTGCGGACTTTAAAGGTATCTTCTCTCTCTTCACAGAAGTGAAGGTTATTGATGAGGACACGTTTGATCTTATCACTTCAGAGCCTTATCCGCTTGTATTGCACACAGCAACATACATCTTCCCAATGGATAGCAAGTTCTATTCTGGTAAAACAGATGACGGCAAAGACAAAGCTGAATTGGTAAAGCATGGTGATAGCTTCGCGTCACGCAATGCATCTGGCACAGGCCCATTTGTTGTTGATTCACGTGAGCAGGGCGTTAAAGTTGAGTTCTCTCGTTTCGCTGATTACTGGGATACAGCTAGTGAAGGTAACGTTGATAAAATCGTTTTGACACCGATTAAAGAGGATCCAACTCGTGTTGCTGCTCTGTTGTCTGGCGATGTAGATTTTATTGCCCCTGTTCCGCCAACAGATCTAAAGCGTGTTGAAGATAGCGATAATGCTAATCTCATTACAATGGCTGGTACTCGGATCATTACATTCCAAATGAACCAGAACCGCGTTGAAGCTTTCAAAGATGCTCGTGTTCGCAAAGCTATTGATTATGCTGTAAATAATGCCGGTATTGTTGATCGTATTATGCGTGGTTTCGGTACTGTTGGTGCACAAGCTAGCCCGGCTGGTTACCTTGGTCATGATGCAGCGCTAACACCACGTTTTGACGTGGAAAAAGCAAAAGCTTTGATGGCAGAAGCTGGTTATGCTGACGGTTTTGAAATCACAATGATGGCACCAAACAACCGCTATGTGAATGATGACAAAATTGCTCAAGCAGTTGCTTCAATGTTGTCAAAAATCAATATCAAAGTTGACCTTCAAACAATGCCAAAAGCGCAATACTGGCCTAAGTTCGACGAGCGTGCTGCAGATATGATGATGATTGGCTGGCATGCTGATACGGAAGATAGTGCAAACTTCCACCAGTTCTTGTCTGCATGTGCAAATGAAGATTCAGGTAACGGTCAATATAACTCTGGTAACTATTGTAACTCTGAGACTGATGCTTTGATGGATGCTTCAAATGCTGAAACAGACCCTGCAAAGCGTGGTGAGTTGCTTCAGAAGCTAGAAGGTATCTTGTACGAAGAAGCAGCGTTTATTCCGCTTCATTGGCAAAACCTAGCATGGGGCGCTCGTAAAGGCGTGCATGCTGAGAAAATTGTTAATGCATTGAACTTCCCTTACTTTGGTGATCTTGTCGTAGACAAGTAAGTTCAAACGATTAATTCTTTAAATTTTCTGGGGGCTAGGCTTCTAGCCCCCGGAATCTTCCCAAATATTGACGTTAAATGCGTCTTAAATCTACCAGCTGACAGGTCAATTACATGCTTGCATATCTTGTGAAACGTACTTTGCAGGCGATTGCGGTGATGTTCGTCATCTCGCTCATTGGCTTCGCCATCCAGGATAATTTGGGCGATCCATTACGCGAACTTGTCGGACAATCTGTGTCTGAAGAGGTTCGTCAGGAATTACGAGATGAACTTGGTCTAAACGATAGTTTTTTCGCTCAATATACCCGTTTTCTTGGAAATGCATTACAAGGTGATTTAGGCACAAGTTACTTTTTTAAAGAACCTGCACTTGATGTTATTTTGAAAAAAATGCCCGCGACGTTGGAGCTGGTTTTTGGCGCAACGCTAATTATTGTAGGTCTATCTGTTCCGTTAGGTGTTTACACAGCGATAAAGCCAAATACTATTATCAGCCGCGTGATTATGGGCGTGTCAATTGTCGGTATTTCGATACCCGTATTCTTAACTGCTATTCTTCTAATTTATGTATTCGCAGTCGAGTTGGGATGGCTCCCCTCCTTTGGCCGTGGCGATGTCGTTAATGTCTTTGGATCCTGGGATACAAACTTTGCATCGGCTGATGGTTGGGCGCATATTATTTTGCCTTCTCTCGCCCTTGCTTCAATTATGTTGCCACTATTTGTGCGATTAATACGCGCCGAAATGATGGAAGTTTTACAAAGTGAATATGTTAAATATGCCAAGGCGAAAGGTATCCACCCATGGCGTATTTATTTTGTTCATGCGCTGAAGAATACACTTTTACCTGTAATTACTGTCGGTGGTGTTCAGATCGGGACAATGGTTGCCTACACAATTCTTACGGAAACTGTTTTCCAATGGCCGGGTATGGGGTTCATGTTCCTCGAAGCCGTGAATCGCGTAGATACCCCCTTGATCGTAGCTTATTTGATTGTTGTTGGCTTTATTTTCGTCATCACAAATACAATAGTTGATTTGATTTACGGTCTCGTCAATCCAACCATAAAACTAGCGAGGATGGGTGCATGAGTGATCAAAGCCTTAGCGCCAAACCTTCTTTTTGGCAGCGCGTTATCAATTCAAACATGGGCTATAGCTTCTTGCGCAATCCAGTCGCCCTTGTCTCATTTATCGTATTTGCGATTATTGCGTTCATGGCTTTTTTTGCTCCATTAATTGCACCGTTTGATCCATATGATCCTGCACAGATCGATATTATGAATAGCGAATATCCGCCTATATGGATTAGTGGTTCAGATCCGGCATTTTTGTTTGGAACGGATGATCAGGGGCGCGATCTTTGGTCAACTATTCTATATGGTACAAGACTTTCTATTTTGATTGGCCTGTGCGCAGTGTTGTTGCAGGCATTTTTGGGGATTTCCATTGGATTGCTCGCCGGTTATCTCGGAGGTCGCTTAGACAGTCTTTTGATGCGCTTTGCGGATATTCAACTTTCTTTTTCTACATTGATGGTTGCGATCATCTTTCTGGCGATTACCCAAGCTTTGTTTGGTTCTGAGACATTTAATCAGTATGCCATTTATTTTCTGATAGCCGTCATTGGTGTAGCTGAATGGCCGCAATATGCGCGTACCGTTCGTGCAACGGTGCTGGCTGAAAAGAAAAAAGAATATGTGGATGCTACACGTGTTCTTGGTTTTGGTCCTATGCGCATTATGCTGCGTCATATTTTACCTAATTCATTATCTCCGATATTCGTTATTTCAACAGTTCAGGTTGCGAATGCAATTATCTCAGAAGCATCACTTTCGTTTCTTGGTCTTGGTATGCCGCCAAATCAACCATCTTTAGGTTCGCTTATTTCATCTGGCTTTGATTATATCTTTTCTGGCAGCTGGTGGATCACGACTATTCCGGGCCTTGTTCTTGTTGTTCTGGTGTTGGTCATTAATCTGTTAGGTGACTGGATGCGTGACGTTTTGAACCCCAAATTATATAAGGAATAGCGCCATGTCTTTGTTATCCGTACGTGACCTATCCGTTAAATTCGCTTCTCGCAAATTTTCTGTGACTGCACTTGATGGGATCAGTTTTGATCTTGATAAGGGTGAACGTCTCGGCATCGTTGGGGAATCTGGCGCTGGGAAATCCATCACTGGCTTCTCGCTGATGAATCTTCTATCTCGACCTGGTTTCATTGACTCGGGAAGTATCATGTTTGAAGGCGAGGACATTGTGACAATGTCCGAGAAGGAAATGCGTGGTATACGCGGCAATCGCATGGCAATGATTTTTCAAGACCCTATGGTAACCTTGAACCCTGTGTTGACCATTGGTCAGCAAATGGTAGAAACTTTGAAAAGTCATAGAGACTTAAGCCAAGCGGAAGCCGAGCAGATTGCCGTCGTCAAATTGCGTGAGGTTTATATTCCGTCGCCTGAAGAGAGGCTTGATCAATACCCGCATGAACTTTCGGGCGGTATGCGGCAGCGTATAATTATTGCCATGGCACTATTGTTGGATCCTCAGTTGATCATTGCGGATGAGCCGACAACGGCGCTTGATGTTACTATTCAGGCCGATATTATGGAGCTTCTCCTTGAATTATGTCAGTCAAACAAGGTTGGTCTAATTTTGATTACGCACGATCTTGGAGTTGTCAGTCAAATGACTGAGCGTACGCTTGTTATGTATGCCGGCAAAATTATTGAAGCAGGAAGCACGCGTGAGATAATTAATGATCCACAACACCCTTATACGCAAGGGCTGTTAAATGCACTACCACAGCAAACACAACCTGGTAAACGCCTAAAACAAATTCCTGGGAATATGCCTACTTTGTCTGAAATACCAAGTGGTTGCCCTTTTCGGCCGAGGTGTGATTATGCTACTGAAGTTTGTAAGACGAGTAAGCCTGAAGTCGTAAAATATGCACATGTTGAAGTTGCTTGCCATGAGGTTAATCGGTTGCATCTGGATCGTTCCAAGGAGCAAGCGTCATGAGTGCGCCGACAAATAAAACTGCTCTATTAGAAGTTAAGAGCCTAGAAAAACGTTTTGAACTTGATCAAGGGCTTCTTGAAACGATTAAGGTTCGTGGTGGTAAGATTATCAAAGAACGCCGCGAAGTTCATGCTGTTAACAATGTCTCGTTCAATGTAGAGAAGGGCGAAGCGCTTTGTGTGGTTGGTGAAAGTGGCTGTGGTAAATCTACGATCGCTCGGCTGGTTGCAGGCTTATTGTCACCTAGTGGTGGAGAGATCCACTATGGTGGTGAGCGGATAGATAATCGTTCTCGTAAAGCACTGATGCCTTTGCGAAGTAAAATGCAGATGATTTTTCAAAATCCCTACGCATCGCTTAACCCTCGTATGACAATTCAGCAGGCGTTGGAAGAGCCCGTCCGTTTTCATAATTCAAGCTTATCTTCTGGTGAAGTGGAAGATAAAGTTACCGAAGTTATGAAATCTGTTGGTGTCGACCCGAGTTGGTCTACGCGTTACCCGCATGAATTTTCAGGTGGACAACGACAACGTATTGCGATCGCTCGTGCGTTAACAGTGGATCCCGAATTTATAATAGCGGATGAGCCGATTTCAGCACTTGATGTATCCATTCAGGCTCAGGTTCTGAACTTAATGTTAGAGGCAAAAGATGACCGTGGGCTAACATACTTGTTTATCACCCATGATTTGAGTGTTGTGCAGCACTTTGGTACTCGTGTTGCGGTGGTTTATTTGGGATCTGTCTGTGAATTAGGTGATACGGCGACATTGTTTGAAAACCCTAAACACCCCTATACTCGTGCTCTTTTATCCGCTGTTCCGCAGCTTAAAGATGATCGACCAAACCATATCCGTTTGAAGGGCGAGATACCTACACCGATTAATTTGCCGCAGGGGTGCCCCTTTGCAAGTCGTTGTGCTTATGCTGATAATAGGTGTAAAATAGAAAAACCTCGGACCCTACAACAGGCCGATGGGTCTATGGTGGCCTGTCATGCTGTTGAAGAAGAGCGAATTTAGCATCGTTTTTTCCTGAATGCGGAACGGATTATCGATTTGGATATTGCATGGCTAAAAGATTTTGAAGCTTTGGTGGCGCAAAAAAATTTTTCTCGTGCCGCTGAAGAGAGAAATGTCAGTCAACCTGCATTTTCAAGGCGAATTCGAGCGCTTGAAGAAGATGTAGGGGTTGTGCTGATTAATCGTCAGACACTTCCTTTATCTTTGACGCCAGCAGGAGAAGTGTTTTTACCTCAAGCCCGTATTATGCTCAGAACGTATCATGAAACACTGGAACGCTGCCAAATTATCGATGCTGCGGGTGAAAATGTTATTCGGTTTGCGACGTCTCAATCGCTTTATATGACCCATTTCAAAACACACATTGCGCCGTTGGCTGAACAGTGTGGACTGGATGTGGATTTAAATTCGACGAGCTGGTCTGCTGATCAGTTTGTATCTGCTCTCCAGCAGCGATATTGTGATGTGATTTTGACATATTGGCATCCTGCTATGGATTTTTTAGCACCGCTTGAAGTTGGCGGGTGTGATTATCTGACATTATCCCTGGATGATATGATTCCAGTCTCCAAAGTGGATAAAAATGGACCGTTGCATAACTTAACCGGTGCACAGCAGAAACCCATACCTCTTTTGTCATATGGTACGGCATCAGCATTGCGGTCGATTGTTGATTATACACTGGATCAACATCTTGAAGGACCTAAGATCTTGGTTGTTAATCGGAATGCTATGGCAGTTTCGGTAAAAGCCATGATCTTAGAGGGTTTTGGTATTGGTTGGCTGCCATATGAGCTTTGTAAAGAGGAGCTTTCTCAAGGGTTACTCGAAGTCGTCGGTGACGAAAGTTACATTGGCAAGTTAGAGGTGCGGCTTTATCGAAATCGAGAGAATAAGAAACAAACTTTAAAGAAGCTTTGGAGCAGCATGGAAGAGATAGCTATCTCCGGTAGCTAAGCATCCAATAAACTCCTTGACCTTCCAGTGACTGGAAGGGGTATGGATGATCCATAAACTTATATGGATCTATAAAAATGAACGTTTCAACGATCTCTGATGAAATATTTAATGCGGCTACAACTCCAGTTGATGGCGCTGTTAAAGACCCTGTATGCGGTATGACTGTGTCAGTGGGCAAGGGTAAACCGTCACTAAAATACCGTGATCATGATTATCATTTTTGCAACCCAAAATGTCACGATAAATTTGATGCAGACCCATATTTTTATCTATCTGGTAATAAGGCCAAGCAAACTCAAACAGCTCCCAAGAATGCGATTTTTACTTGCCCGATGGACCCAGAAATTGTGCAGGAAGGGCCAGGAACATGTCCTATATGCGGCATGGCCCTGGAACCAGCTGATGGAATAGCCGACGGTCCAAATCATGAGTTGATTGATTTTACTCGCCGGCTATGGATTAGTGTTATTGTCTCAGTTCCACTACTTGTTTTAACCATGGGTCCGATGATCGGGTTGCCGGTTCGGGATTGGTTTGGTGAGGTTAATTCTCTTTACATTGAGTTTTTCTTGGCCACGCCTGTCGTTCTATGGGCCGCATGGCCGTTTTTTATGCGGGGGTGGACATCTATAAAAACATGGAACTTAAATATGTGGACGTTGATCATGATCGGTGTTGGAACATCATATATATATTCAACATTTGCAACGTTCCTTCCCCAATTATTCCCAAGTGATTTGCGGTTCGGAAGTAATCATCTACCGGTTTATTATGAAGCTGCGGTTGTAATTGTTGCTCTGGTTTTTGTGGGGCAAGTATTGGAGTTGCGTGCACGAGAACGCACTGGCGATGCTATTCGGGCGCTCCTTGATCTTGCTCCAAAAACAGCGCGCAGGGTACTGGAGAATGGGGAAGAATATGATGCTCCTTTGGAGAACATCGTTGTTGGTGACATATTACGTATCCGACCGGGTGAGGCTGTGCCGATTGATGCCGTTATTTTGGAGGGATCGTCGTTAATAGAAGAAAGCATGTTGACGGGCGAGTCCATGCCACTGGAAAAAACCGTAGGCGACCAGGTTACCGGTGGAACACTTAATAAAAATGGATCACTCATCGTAAGAGTGTTGAAAGTTGGCGATGAAACCATGCTAGCGCAGATCATCTCTATGGTTTCCTCTGCTCAACGATCCCGTGCACCAATTCAGAGTATGGCAGATCGTGTGGCATCTTACTTTGTGCCGACGGTTGTGTGTATAGCGATTATTGCTTTTGTAGTTTGGTCACTTGTTGGTCCTACTCCCTCATTTGTATTTGCAATTGTGTCGGCCGTTTCTGTGTTAATCATTGCATGTCCATGCGCATTGGGATTAGCAACGCCAATGTCTATTATGACGGCAACGGGTCGAGGTGCGCAGGCTGGTATTTTGGTTAAGGATGCGGTGACTTTAGAACAACTGGCAAAAATCGATGTCATTGTTGTTGATAAAACAGGGACACTTACGTGTGGCGAACCACAGCTAACAGACATCAGTATTCTGGCAGAAGATATCTCAAATGTTGAAACTTTAGGCGTTGTAAGGGCAATTGAACAAGCATCAGAGCACCCATTGGCAGAAGCAATCGTGAAAGGTATTAAGCAAAGAGACATTGAAGCCGCAAATATTGAGAGTTTTCAATCGGTAACTGGCAAAGGTGTGATGGCTAATGCCAATGGTACCACATTTGCCGTTGGTAACTCTGCCATGATGGGTGAGATCAGTGTAGATATTTCAGAAATGGATGAGCATGTTAAGAATCTTCAGTCCGCAGGTAAGACTGTTATGTTTGTTGCTGCTGATAAAAGGCTTATGGCGATATTGGCGGTTTCTGACCAAATTAAGCCTAGTGCAAAACAAGCCGTACGAGATATGCAGGCGCTTGGTGTGAAAATTATTATGGCGACAGGCGATAATGAAATTACAGCGAAATCTGTTGCCGATGAACTTGGTATTGATGATGTTAGAGCTAATACTCTTCCAGAAGATAAAAAGACCCTCATCGATGATTTACATAAACAAGGTCTAAAAGTTGCAATGGCCGGCGATGGCGTTAACGACGCTCCGGCGCTGGCAACAGCTGATGTTGGCATTGCGATGGGTACAGGCGCTGATATTGCGGTCGAAAGTGCAGGAATAACATTATTGCATGGTGATTTGATCGGTGTGGTTCGCGCTCGAAGACTTTCTCAACTAACAATAAATAATATCAAACAAAACTTATTCTTTGCTTTTGCTTATAATAGCCTAGGCGTGCCATTTGCTGCTGGGTTGTTATATCCGATAACGGGGACTTTACTTTCGCCTATGATTGCTGCTGCAGCGATGAGTCTGTCATCTGTTTCTGTTATTTCAAATGCTTTGCGCCTGCGTTCCGTGAATCTGGATTAGGTTATGAGGCAAACAAAACGGGCCAAATTCATAGGCCCGTTTTTAGATAATAAGAACAAAAATTAGTGCGAAAGAATCTGTGATAGGAACAGTTTTGTTCTGTCTGACTGTGGATTGTTGAAGAACTCTTCGGGTTCGTTGATTTCAACAATCTCGCCTCGATCCATGAAGACCACACGGTCGGCCACTTTTCGCGCAAAACCCATCTCGTGGGTTACGACAACCATCGTCATGCCAGATTCTGCCAGATCGATCATAGTGTCCAAAACCTCAGAAATCATCTCAGGATCGAGCGCTGACGTTGGTTCGTCAAACAACATGATTTTGGGGTTCATACAAAGTGAACGGGCAATAGCGACACGTTGCTGCTGACCACCCGAAAGTTGACCTGGAAACTTATCTGCCTGATCAAGGATTTTTACGCGATCCAAATATTCCCGCGCAGCACGTTCAGCTTCAGCCTTTGGTGTTTTGCGAACCCAAATGGGTGCAAGCGTACAATTTTCCAGTACTGTAAGGTGCGGAAAAAGGTTGAAGTGTTGAAATACCATACCAACTTCACGACGGACCTCGTCGATCTTCTTAACATCATTAGTCAGGTGTGTTCCGTCGACGACGATTTTACCTTCCTGATGCTCCTCAAGTCGGTTGATGCATCTAATCATAGTTGATTTACCAGAACCGGATGGTCCGCAAACGACAATTCGCTCACCCTTTTTAACTTCAAAGTTGATCCCTTTCAAAACATGAAATTGACCATACCACTTGTTTAGATTTTCAAGGCTTACCGCCACTTCATCAGATAATTGACGTGCCACGGTTTCGTTTGCTTTTTGTGTTGATGTATTACTCATAATATTTATCCGTCAATCTTAAATTATGATTTATGTTCAGTATCGAGCTTACGCTCTAAACCGCGGCTGTAGGCTGACATTGCTGATGTAAACATGAAGAAGATCATGGCTGCAAAAACATAGGCGGTAATGTTGGATACACCACGCCACTCGAGTGAATTGGCTGTTGACCTTGCCATATCCAAGAGATCAAGAAGGCCAATAATGTAGACCAAAGATGTATCCTTAAACAATGCAATGAACGTGTTTACAATCGAAGGAATGGACACTTTCAAGGCTTGAGGAAGGATGATCAGGAAAGTCTTTTGCCAATACCCTAATCCCAGCGCATCTGCAGCTTCTGCTTGCCCCCGTGGTAAGGATGCTAATCCACCACGAATAGCCTCTGCGGTATAAGCAGATTGGAACAAGGTGATGGCAACAAGTGCGCGAACCACTTTATCAAAGTCCATTTCTGCAGGGAAAAACAGCGGAAAGATAACGGATGCCATGAAGAGTACCGTTACCAACGGTGCACCCCGCCAGAACTCGATAAAGACAACAGATAACGCCTTGAAAATCGGAAGGTCTGATTGTCGACCTAGCGCCATTATTATACCAATCGGTAAAGCCCCGATGATGCCCGTGACCGCCAGAATTAGCGTGAGCATAAAACCACCCCACTGGCTGGTTGGTGCGACTTTTAATCCAAGCAACCCCCCATGAATTAGCAAGACACTGGCAACAGGCAGAAGGATTAGCGATGCAATTGCAACGCGACCCTTATAAGGTGTCTTTGGATATATCAGCCAAAATACAATACCTGCAAATAGTGCAAACACGACAAGTGGTCGCCAGATCTCACTTTCATTTTGGCCATAAAATGGACCATAAATAATCTGACTAAAACGCACACGAACATATGTCCAGCAAGCACCGGCCGCTTCTTCGCATAATGTGCGATCACCCCAGGCCCAGCTTGCTTCAAAAATAGCCCAATTAAGTAGAGGTGGTATTGTACTCCAAATTATATACACGCCTATCAATGTGAGTATGATATTTAGTGGCGAAGAAAACAGGTTTTCTCGCATCCACCCAATAGGGCCTGCATTTGCAATGGGAGCAGGGCGTGGTGGTTGAAATTCAAATTCTCCAGGAACTGTTTTAAACATATTAACGCCCCACAAACTGCGAACGTTTATTATAGTAGTTCGCTGCTGCTGATGTGATCATCGACAAGATTTGGTAAACGAGGAATGTCATTCCAATGATAACCAGAGCCTGCCCTGTTTGGTTAAGTGAGATGCCCGCCCAAATCGCAAATAATTCTTCAAATGCCACGGCAACGGCCAGAGACGAGTTCTTCGTTAAGTTAAGATATTGTGAAATTGTTGGAGGGATGATGATCCGCATGGCTTGTGGAATCACAACAAGATTTAAAACGTGATTTCGCTTGAGGCCCAGTGCCGACGATGCTTCGGTTTGCCCTTTTGGAACAGCCTGAATGCCTGCTCGTACATTTTCTGCGATGAAGGCTGCCGTATAAGTAGACAGTGCGAACCATAGCGAGAACAGCGGAAGCGGATATTCAACACCGCCTTTAAGATTAAAACGGCCAAGTTCTGGAAGTTCTAAACTTAGCGGGAAGCCGGAAACGATTACACCCAAAAATGCCATCACAATGATAGCTGCAAGGCTCGCCGTGAAAACCGGGAAAGTTTGTCCCGTTTCGTTTTGGCGTTTTTTGGCCCAGTTTCGTAAGTAGAATGCGCCGACAATCGCCGCAATTATGAAACCTGCGACAATCATTGTTCCGGTAGGATTATCTGAAACTACCTTTGGTAGATAAAGCCCGCGTTTGTTGATGAAGATAGAATCTGCAATTGAAATCGAATCTTTTGGTACGGGGAAGAACGGAAGGAAAATCGCGAAATTCCAAAATAGAATTTGCAGTAGTAAAGGAATATTGCGCAAAGTTTCAATATAGACCAGTGCAAACCGCGAGATGATCCAGTTTGGTGATAACCGCATAATGCCAACTGTAAAGCCAAGCAGTGTGGCGGCGATAATTCCTAAGATACTGACGAAAATTGTATTTTGAACTCCTATCCAAAATACCCGCCAATAGGTGCTTTCACCCAACTTGAACTCAAGAAAAGCAGAAAACCCTACTTTAAATGGTGCGACTTGATCGAGAAATCCAAAACCGGTCTGAATGCCAGCTCTGTTTAAATTCTCGATTGTATTACTGTAGATCCAATACAAAAATCCCGCTAGCAATGTAGCAATCAGCAATTGCGAGAAGACGGCAATTACTTTCGGATTTCTATGAAATGGAACGTGATCTGTAGGACTCACGATTACATTCCCCCAAAATATTATTATTTTTATATTTATGAAAAAGGCTCGGAACGTGGGTTCCGAGCCTTAATATTATCCCAATTTAGCGGATAGGTGGTGAATAAAGAAGACCACCGCGTGTCCAAAGGTCATTCACGCTTCCCTCACGTGCGATGCCTAGTGGAGCAACTGTGCGGTCATAAACTTCACCATAGTTACCAACTTGCTTGATGATGTTGTAAGCCCAGTCGGCTTCAAGACCCAAGTGAGCCCCCATTGTATCCTCTGTACCAAGGAAGCGCTTAATGCCCGGGTTGTCAGATGAAGCTTTCATTTCATCAACATTTGCAGACGTAAGACCAAGCTCTTCACCATTGATCAAAGCATGCATTGACCAAAGAACAATTTTATTCCACTGATCATCACCTTGACGAACGACAGGACCCAAAGGTTCTTTAGAAATTGTTTCTGGCAAAATTGTTGAACCGGCAGGATCAGCTAACTCAGAACGAATAGCTGCAAGCTGTGATTTATCTGATGTTAGGGCATCACATGCACCACCTTCATAACCCTCGCGAGTTTGAACAGACGTTTCATAACCAACTGGATCAAATGTGATACCGTTTGAACGGAAATAGTCCGCCATATTCAACTCTGTTGTTGTACCGGCTTGTACACAAATCTTTGCTCCATCAAGCTCAAGAGCGCTTGAAAGGCCTAGATCATTTTTGACCATGAAACCTTGGCCATCAATATAGTTGTAATATGTGAAATCAACACCAAGTGATGCGTCACGTGTCAACGTGTGTGTTGAGTTGCGTGAAAGTACATCGATTTCACTTGATGTAAGCGCCGCCCAACGCTCTTTTGCATTTAGCGGGCGGAATTCAACCTTGGATGCATCTCCCAATACAGCCGCTGCAACTGCACGACATACGTCGGCATCAATTCCTTGCATTAAACCAGCATCATCTGGCGCAGAAAAACCAGGCAAGCCACCACTTACACCGCAAATGAGCGAGCCGCGTTGTTTGACCTGATCTAAAGTTCCGTCTGCGTGTGCAACTCCCAAACTGGCACCAAGCATAAGCCCGGCAGTCAAAACTTTTGTTACATTTTTCATTATATTTTCCCTTAGAATTATTATTAATTTATATTAAAATTGAGGGTCTAAAAAACCTCACCCACCAATTTTTTAGAAGTGAGCTTTTACAGTAAAAATTAAAAACTATTACTTGTAAAGCAAAAGATCTAGTATATTGAGAAATGAGAGTCTAATGCTGAAAATTGGACCGCAATGCGTATTTTGCATAGGAAAATTTCAAATTTTTACGTTTTTTATGGATTTTATACAAAAATGAGGAAAAAATATGCTCCTTTTGCTCATTTTTCCGATTTCAGTATAAAAAATAATACTTCGATTACAAAAACAATACTATGATTATTAAGTATAGACGAGCATCATTTATTAAGACTGTGTTCAACTAAATGCTTGAACTCACTCAGGCTTTTCGTTCTGGAATTAATCCTCGCGGTGTGAATCGAAGAACGAGCAGAAGAATAACACCCATAGTCATAAGACGCATATGGGCAGCACTCTTTAGAAGGTGCTCGCGCAGTGGGCTATCATCTGCCATGCCAGATGTAATCGTATCCATTAACCAGAGGCCCAACGGCTCTGCTTCAACCCAGAAGAACCAGATAACAAAACCACCCAGGATAGCACCCCAGTTATTTCCGGAGCCTCCGACGATCACCATTACCCAGATGAGGAATGTGAAACGCAATGGTTGATAGGAACCAGGGGTAAACTGACCGTCCAATGTGGTGAGCATAGCGCCCGCAATCCCAATGACAGCGGATCCCAATATGAACACCTGTAAATGGCGGCCTTTAACATTTTTCCCCATAGCTTCTGCGGCAGTTTCATTGTCTCGAATTGCACGCATCATTCGGCCCCACGGTGAGCGAAGCGCTTTTTCAGCCAGATAAAGAAGTGCGAGTAGAACGACCGCAAATAAACCGGCGTAACATAGCTTTACAACTACAGATGAGAGGTCAATTATCGACATCCCCCAATCTGAAGCCAATTGCTGATAATAAGCTGATTGTTGTATATCAACTTCATAAGGAACAGGGCGCGGAAGACCCGTAACATTTTTTACGCCTCGAGTTAGCCAATCTTCATTTTTCAAAAATGCAATGATGATTTCAGAAATGCCTAAGGTGGCTATGGCCAAATAATCCGATCGTAATCCGAGTGAAATTTTTCCAACAACCCACGCAGCAGCAGCGGCAAATAACCCGCCAACAAGCCATGACAGCATAATGGGTAAGCCTAAACCTCCCAAATTACCTGTTGCAGCGGAATCAACTGCTTCGATGGCGACAGAAGCTGGGTCATAAAAACTACGAGATACAAAATAACCAATGACGGCAACTATAAAGATAGCAATACCCCGAAGAGGGCGTTTAAGCTTGAAATATATAAATGTGATCAACGCTATTGCGACAACATATGTGAGTAGCATCAATAAGATTCCAGAGCCGCCCGCTTCCCATGCGGCAGGCACAGGTTGTGATGATACAAGCACGGCGGCAACGCCGCCAAGAGCTGCAAACCCCATAACGCCGACATTTAAAAGTCCAGCATATCCCCATTGAATATTAACCCCCAACGCCATGATCGATGAGATGAGGCAGAGGTTAAGAATAGTAAGTGCTAACGGCCAGCTTTGAGCTTGGCCAACGACGATAAATAAAACCGCCATAATGGCGAACATGGAGACGTTTCTTGTTGCGCCTTTTAAATTACTCATCATATCGATTGCCCCCTGAATATACCTGTTGGTCGGACCAGGAGGACAACGACTAGAATTGCGAATGAAACGGCGAATTTATAATCCGTGGATAGAAGTTGTACGAGGCCTTCAGGTGCCCATCCTTCCGGAAGATTGTAAGTCAAAAACTTTCGGTAAGCGAATGTCACAGAAATTTCCGAAAAGGCAATAATAAAACCGCCGGCTATGGCACCAATTGGACTTCCAAGACCACCAACAATAGCGGCTGCAAAGATTGGCAGGAGCAGTTGTAAATATGTGAAAGGTTTGAAACTTTTGTCCAAGCCGTAAAGCGTGCCAGCAACGGTTGCTAATATAGCTGTTAGAATCCATACAATTTTTACAACATGATCTGGATTGATACCTGAAAGTAATGCCAGATCTCTGTTATCGGAATAGGCACGCATAGATTTTCCGGTTTTTGTCTTATTTAAGAACCAGAATAGGCCAGCCACGATCAAAATGGTGACAAGAATGGTTATTCCTTGCGTTGTCTTAAACGCTAATCCTTCATTCAGCCCAGTAAGTTCCTTAAATTCTCGCGCTTTGACAATGAAGCGTGTTCCGTCTGTGAATATTTGATCCCCAGGACCGATAACAAATCGGATGAGACCATTATAGAAGAACATCACACCAAGCGATGCAATGAGAAAAATTACAGGAACTGAACGCTGCTGGCGGTAAAATTTATAAACAAGCTTATCGGTTGTGAGGCATAAAATGATCGCACCTGCTATGCCAAATGGCAGTGCCAATAATGCAGTAGGTAATACGCCAAAAGATACACCGGCGGATTTCATCGCCGCCGTTACCAGAATGGTAAGCATTGTCCCAAATGCCATGGTTTCACCATGAGCGAAATTTGAAAACCGGAGAATGCCGTAAATGAGTGTAACACCAAGTGCGCCCAAAGCGAGTTGGGACCCATATACCAACCCGGGAATAATGAGAAAGTTGGCGAGCAGGACAAGGCTGTTTAGAAAATCCATCATGGCGCTATCCTCCCAAGAAAGCGCGACGAACATCAGGATTGTTCATCAATGCTTCGCCTGTATCTGTGTATCTATTTTCGCCTTGTACTAGAACATAGCCCTTATCAGCAATATTCAAAGCTTGTTTGGCATTTTGTTCCACCATCAAAATTGCAATTCCGGTTTTAGCGATCTCAATAATCCGATCGAACAACTCATCCATAACAATAGGCGATACGCCAGCGGTTGGTTCATCAAGCATAAGTACTTTTGGTTTGGTCATCAGTGAACGCCCTACAGCAACCTGTTGACGTTGTCCGCCGGATAATTCACCCGCTGCTTGCTTTCGTTTCGCGTGCAAAATAGGAAACAATTCAAAGACTTGTTCCATGGTTTCGTTGATATCATCATTGCGGATAAATGCACCCATCTCCAAATTTTCTTCAACAGACATCGAGGTGAATACGTTGCTGGTTTGGGGAACGAACCCCATGCCGATCTTGACCCGATCTTGCGGTGAAAGTTTTGTGATATCCTCACCATCCATGAAGACGCCGCCTTTACGGAGAGAGAGCATGCCAAAAACGGCTTTCATTGCTGTGGATTTTCCTGCGCCGTTAGGTCCAACGATAACTGCGATTTCACCCTTTTCCACACCGATGGTGCAGTCGTGCAAAATATCTGCGCTGCCATATCCGCCGGTCATATTTTTGCCAATCAGAAAACTCATTTTACGGTTTCCTTTTTTGATTGAACGGGCTTTGATTGATTTGGTGTTTTGTTTTTTAGTCCAGTACCGAGATAAGCCTCAATAACTTCCTCGTTGTTTTTAACTTCTTCGGCAGTGCCCTGTGCGAGCACGCGTCCCTCTGCCATGCAGATAACAGGATCGCAGAGCCTAGATATGAACTCCATGTCGTGCTCGATCATGCAAAATGTATAACCTTGCTCTTTGTTAAGCCGCAAAATTGCATCACCAATTGTGTTGAGCAACGTCCTGTTTACCCCGGCACCGACTTCATCAAGGAAGACGATTTTTGCATCGACCATCATCGTGCGTCCAAGTTCTAGGAGCTTCTTTTGTCCACCAGACAAGTTGCCGGCAAGTTCATCGGCAACATGTGAGATTTCCAAAAACTCAATAACGTCATTTGCTTTCTGACGAACTATTTCCTCTTGTTCGCGAACTTTGGAAGGTCTGATCCATGTGTTGATCAGGTTTTCGCCTAACTGTCTATCAGGCACCATCATCAAATTTTCACGAACTGTGAGGGAAGAGAATTCATGTGCGATTTGAAAGGTACGCAAAAGACCTTTGGCAAATAATTCATGCGGTGTTAATCCGCTGATATCTTCACCATCTAAAAACACTTGTCCGGATGTGGGTTTGTAATGCCCAGCAATAATATTAAACAGCGTTGTTTTTCCAGCGCCATTTGGGCCAATAAGTCCAGTGATTGAACCGGTTTTAATTTCAAGTGATGCCCCATCGACGGCACGAAGCCCTCCGAAATGCTTGTGCAAATCGTTCACAACAATCATATGTATGACCTAATCATCTGATTGAAAAAAGCAGCCCAACCGAGAGGCAGGGCTGCAATTATCTTTTAAAACTAGCGGAAATTTGTGACGGTTACTTTTTCGTCATCAATGAGAATTTGTTGGTAAGTACCAGCAGATTCTCCAGCACCTATCAATTCGACAGCACTTGCGCCGACATAATCAACGTCACCACCAGCAGCTAGAATTTCTAGTGCCTTGCCGAGTTCGCCAGGAAGAATTTTTTCGCCTGGAGCATTTGCTACATCCATGATCTTACCTTTAACATCGGCAGATTTTGAAGAGTTTGCAGCTTGCATTGCTAGCATTAGAAGCGCAGCAGCATCATATGATTCTGCTGAATATGCATCTGATTTAATGCCAGCTTTGTCAGCCATTGCATTAAATATTTCATTACCCTTGCTTTCAGAGCCTGGTTTCGTTCCAAATGAGCCGTTAAGGTCCGCGCCGATTGCAGCAGGAAGTGAATCGCCTATCATACCATCGGGTAAAGCAAACATGTCGAAAGCACCTGAATCAAGTGCACCTTGGATAACGCCCTTACCACCTTGGTCAAGATAACCAGCAACGACCAGAGCATCACCACCAGCTTGCGCTAACGCTGCAACTTCAGCTGAGTAGTCGCCTTTACCATCTTCATGAGCTGCAGAGATAGTAACTTTACCACCTATTGCTTCGAAGCTTGATTGAATGGCATCAGCAAGACCTTTACCATAATCGTTGTTTGTATATGTCAACGCAGCAGATTTTATGCCTTTTTCCATCATGATTTCGGCAAGAACTTCGCCTTGACGTGCATCAGATGGAGCTGTGCGGAAGAAAAGCCCATCATCTTCTGCTGTTGTTAAAGCTGGAGAGGTTGCTGATGGTGAAATCATCACGATACCATTTGCACGTGCAACATTTTGCAACACTGCGCCAGTAACACCAGAACAGTCAGCACCCATGATGACTGACACTTTATCAGATGTAACCAAACGTTCTGCCGCTGCAGTAGCTGCAGCTGAATCGATACATGTCGCATCAGCGCGAACAGATTCAACTTGTTTGCCGCCAAGAAGCTTTCCGCTTTCATTGACTTCTTTCATAGCAAGTTCAGCACTGCCGCCCATGCCAGGTGTTAGAGATTCAATTGGACCAGTAAAGCTAAGAAGTACACCAATTTTAATAGGACCGTGGTCATCTGCTAGAACTGGTGATGTTAGAAGAGCTGCCGCTGCAGCCGTTGCAAGAAGTAGTTTTTTCATATTTGTCTCCCGTAAAAAACTAATCGTGGAAATACATATTTATGTATCGTGCAAGGTATTTATTGTTTTTGCCCTGCATTAATGAAGCACTCTAGTCACCTAAAGTGAGTTTTGCGAGTCTTTTTCACAACTCGTAAGCTCGTTTTTTTTAAATGGTTAAGTTGTGGACGAATCCATCTGATTTTGAACTATGAGGGGCTGCTAGAATTGGACAAGAACTAGCAAAAAGCTTTGAAAGTTAGTGTCGTAAGTGTTCGTTCTACGCCTTCAATAGAACCAACATGATCATTCAAAAAAATACCTACATCGGCATTGTCAGGTGGATAAATCTTTGCCATCAAGTCCCATTCTCCGCTGGTGGAGAAAAGTTCTGAACAAATTTCCATTTCATAGAGTGCATCAGCAACTTTATATGTTGAGCCCGGTTTGCATCTAATTTGAACGAAAACAACGTTCATCAACCCTTCAGTACCCATTATTTTTCCTTCCAGCGGTCGGTTTCCAAATATTGAACCGCCTTTTCTATTGATATTTGAGTTGCATTTAACACCGCCGGTCTTCTTGGCTCAAGTGACTGCTGCTCGTTTTTTAAACTTTGGTTGATCCCAGATCTTGTTGGTCATGATGTTTTCTAGAATGTTGGCAGCTCCCAACACATCGTCTGCATCATTATAAAGAGGAGCGAAACCGAACCGAATTATATTTGGTGCGCGAAAGTCACCTATGACACCCTCATTGATTAACGCTTGCATTACAGCGTATCCGTGTTCGAATGTAAAAGAGACTTGTGAACCTCGAGTTGAAGGATTGCGTGGGCTAGCAAGTTTTAACTGCAGGCAGCGTTCTTCCACTTCCTTGATGAACAACTCAGAAAGCTCAATGGATTTGGTTCGGATATCTTCAATGGATACGTCATCCCAAATATCCAATGCTGCCTCAAGTACAGCTAGTTGAATTATCGGAGGCGTTCCCACGCGCATTCGTTCATTACCTTTTGCAGGCCGATAATCTCTATCAAACGCAAATGGCGCTTCATGACCTAGCCAACCACTTAACGCTGGTTCGATCAGGTCTGCGATATCTGGCCGAGAATAGATGAAGGCGGGGGCACCTGGTCCGCCATTAAGGTACTTATAGGTGCAACCAACGGCAAACTCGGCGTTGCTTTGGGCCATATTTACAGGCACAGCGCCAGCCGAATGAGCTAAATCCCAGATGACAACAGTACCGACATCATGTGCCGCTTGAGTGAGTTGGTTCATGTCATGCATTCGGCCTGTTCGATAATCTACTTGTGTAAGCATCAGGACGGCTATTTCATCAGTGATGTTGCTTATGACATCTTCTGGTGCCACTACACGTAATTCGTGTCCTTTATCGAGGGTTTTAAGCAGGCCATCGGCCATGTAAAGGTCTGTTGGAAAATTACCGCTATCGGATAAAACAACTTTACGGTTGGCAGACATATTCAACGCCGCTGCAAGTGCTTGATAAACTTTGATAGAAAGTGTGTCACCCAAAACTATACTGCCTTGAGCGCAACCTAGAAGTAAACCTAGTTTGTCGCCTAACTTTCTTGGTTGATCCATCCAACCGGCTTCGTTCCAGCCTTTTATGAGCATCTCACCCCATTCATTATAGATGGTTTTACTTAACCGTTCAGAAGCAGTTTTTGGCAATGGACCAAGCGAATTGCCATCAAGATAGATTGTGTCCTCGGGGAGGTGGAATGCTTCTTTCTTCAAATTATGCTCCTGTTTGAACAAGTCTACTTATTCAAATGTCATTAAGTATTGTTTTCATCAAAATGGAATTTTGACCTTCTAGTCCATTGATAACCGAAAAATGATGCTTATCAGGTTCTTCGATGATTTGCGTGTTTGCACCCAGTCCATGCCACATGTCGGCGAGCAACCTATTTTGGCGCAAAAATTCTGAACGTTCATTTGCGCCAACCCAAGCGGTCAACCGAGTATTTGGTATAGGCTGTTGCAGCACAGGACTTAGTGCGCTGGCTGTTTGCCAGTCCAGTAGTAATGCGTCGTTGATCTTGGTTTTAAGAAGGGGTCGAAGATCACAAAGGCCTGATATGGGTACGACGTGTTTTATGCGTTCGCAGACTGTATGATCCAACTGGGTGTTGGTTGTGCACATCGTTGCAACAAGATGGCCGCCGGCAGAATGACCGGTCAAAATAATAGGTCCTGGGATTGTTTTTGCTGCATGGTTTATGGACGTTGCAATCATTGCGATAATATTGTCGATACTGACTTTGGGGCACAGATCATACGCCGGTATGACTGCAGCCCAACCAGCATCGACTGCACCTTTGGCTAAATGCGACCATGTTGATTTATCTGTAATTTGCCAATAGCCGCCATGTACAAAAACAAATATACCTTTTGGCTTATCGTTCGGCCAAAATATATCGTAACGTGATGCTCCACTGTCATTGGTTGTAATGTTTAAATCGGACTTTGCGAGGTTGCGAAATGCTTCTGCATTTTTAACCCAAGCCTCGGCAATTTCTGTGCTTCCAACAATATGGCCTCGATTCTCATATGCATTGTCCCAATCTCGAGTTTCAAAGCCTGCCATTTTAATCCTCATATCGCGTTGAGAGCGAATGTACTTGTAATATTTATTGAATGAAACCCTCTTAAACGCCAAGTTTTACTCAGATATGCTTTTCTATGCATCCATTTGAAGGTTCTTATACATATTGATGAAAGTCTGATCTTATCATGACTAAACTTTCATAATTTAGGTAAATCTGCTTGTGGACAAGCTTGAAGCCATTGTCGTCGGAGACGGACTTCGATACACTTAATTTCATGTTGAATTGGGTTTGGGTGGAGCAGTTTGAACATTGTAAGTGACGAAAATCTTTTAGAAATTAGCGGTCTGACAAAGACTTATCCAGGCGTTAAAGCTAATGATGATGTGAGTTTTGATATTGGTGTTGGGGAGATTCACGCTCTTTTGGGTGAAAATGGTGCCGGTAAATCTACTCTTGTCAAAATGATATACGGACTGGTTAAACCTGATGCTGGAAAGATGCAGCTTTTAGGTCAGACCTATGCGCCTAGTGAACCAAGGGCCGCTCGCGCGTCAGGCGTTGCGATGGTGTTTCAGCATTTTTCGCTTTTCGAAGCGCTGGATGTCGCCGAAAATATTGCGCTTGGAATGGAAAATCCACCAAAGATGCAGGATTTAGCAGCGCAAATTCGAGATGTTTCAGAAAGCTATGGACTGCCGCTTGATCCGGCGCAACTTGTGGGTGATCTGTCTGCTGGTGAACGCCAACGTGTTGAGATCATTCGTTGTCTCTTGCAGAACCCTAAGCTGCTTATTATGGATGAGCCGACGAGTGTACTCACGCCGCAAGAAGTTGAGATCCTGTTTCACACACTGGAGAAGTTGCGTAGTGAAGGGCGGTCAATTTTGTACATTTCTCACAAACTCGAGGAGATACGTACTCTATGTGATACGGCTACGATTTTGCGACATGGTAAAAAGGTTGCAACATGCAATCCACGTGTTGAGACAGCCCGCGCTATGGCCGAGATGATGGTTGATGCAACGCTTCATGTTCCTGAAAAGAAGCAGCGAAATGTTGGCGATGTGGTTGTTAAGATTGACAATCTTAGTTTGCCTGCGCTTAGTATGTTTGGAACATCACTTAAAGACATAAATATTTCAATTCGTACGGGCGAAGTTTTGGGTATTGGCGGCGTAGCTGGTAACGGTCAGGATGAGTTAACGTCGGTGGTATCTGGTGAAATCAAAAGTCCAGACCATGAAATCAAACTGCATGATAAGCCTATTGGGAAATTAGGGCCGAACCAACGTCGTGAACTGGGAATACTTGCAGCTCCAGAAGAACGTTTAGGGCATTCCGCTTCGCCGAACATGTCTTTGACGGAGAACGCTTTGTTAAGCGCATCAAGACGTAAAGCATTAGAAAGTAATGGATTTATAAATTGGCGGCAAACAAGTGACTTTGCCAAAGAGATTATAAAATCATTTGATGTTCGCACACCGTCTGAAAATACCGCTGCACGAGCTTTGTCCGGTGGTAATTTGCAAAAATTTGTAGTCGGGCGGGAAATTCTGCAAGATCCTGAGGTGCTTATTGTTAATCAACCGACTTGGGGTGTTGATGCCGCCGCAGCTGCAACAATTCGGCAGGCCCTACTAGATCTTGCTGATCAGGGCGCCGCTGTTATTGTAATATCCCAAGACCTTGATGAGTTGTTAGAAATTTCAGACTGGTTTGCGGCGCTTAATTCTGGAGAATTATCTAAGCCGGTGAAAACGACATCACTGAGTTTGGAAAAAATTGGTCTTATGATGGGTGGCGCGCAAAGTTCTGACCAACCTGCTTTATCAGAACTAGCGGAGCCTGCTGTATGATTATTCTTGAAAAACGACCACAGCCGTCGAAATTCTGGACTGTTACAACACCCTTACTTGCGGTTATTGCAACTATGATCGCAGGAAGCATTATGTTTGCGATTTTAGGTAAAGATCCATTTGAAGCAATCCGGACGATTTTTTGGGACCCGCTATTCAGTGAGCAGTTTGCTGCATTTTCACGTCCGCAATTGTTGGTCAAGGCAGCCCCTCTTATTTTAATCGCGATAGGCCTATCAATCGGCTTTAAAGCTGGTGTTTGGAATATTGGTGCTGAAGGGCAGTATATTATTGGCGCTATCTGTGGTGCAGCGGTTGGGCTCGCATTCTATCCAACGGAAAGCGTTTTTATCTTCCCGCTCATGGTCATTGCTGGTGCTGTTGGTGGTTTTTTATGGGGAATGATCCCAGGATTTTTACGAGTAAAATATCACACGAATGAGATATTGGTATCGTTGCTTTTAGTTTATGTGGCCGAATTCATTTTAGCGTCTGTATCATTGGGTGCTCTAAGAAACCCGGATGGCGCTGGTTTTCCAGGTTCCCGAAATTTGAAAGAATATGCATCCGCTTATAATCCTGAACTTATTGCAGGAACCGGTATGCATTGGGGTGTTGTTGCAGCGTTGATTGCTGTCATCTTTGCATATGTTCTATTTGCGCGTCACATGATGGGATTTCAAATTCGTCTTGCAGGAGAAGCACCAAAAGCTGCTAAATTTGCCGGAGTTTCTCCCGGGGTATTGGTCTTATTTTGCCTCGGTACATCAGGTGCGCTTGCTGGTCTTGCAGGTTTGTTTGAAGTATCAGGCCCTGCCGGCCAAATTAATATTGATTTTAATGTTGGTTATGGATTTACTGCCATCATCGTTGCGTTTTTGGGGAGGCTACATCCTATTGGTATCTTGCTGGCCGGATTGTTAATGGCGTTGACTTATATTGGCGGTGAGCTTGCGAGCTTCATGCTCAATGTGCCAAGCGCAGCTATTCAAGCATTCCAAGGTATGTTGCTATTCTTTCTTCTCGCAGTTGACGTTTTGACGAATTATCGGTTTCGAATTAGTACGCGGGGAGTAGCATAATGGATCTATCAGCAATTTCTCCCAGTCTTCTCATTGCTTCTTTAATGGTGGCTGCAACACCCATTATTCTTGCGGCTCTCGGCGAACTTGTTGTTGAGCGTGCAGGTGTTCTTAATTTGGGTGTTGAAGGTATGATGATTCTTGGCGCCATCTGTGGTTTTGCAGTTGCGGTTGAAACAGGATCGCCTTCTTTAGGTTTTGTTGCCGGTGCTGTTGGTGCGGCTGCTTTATCGCTCATTTTTGCATTTTTAACGCAATATTTGTTGTCTAATCAGGTTGCTACTGGTTTGGCGCTTACGCTTTTCGGTCTTGGTTTTTCTTCTCTCATTGGGCAAGGGTATGTTGGAATTCGGCCGCCTGCTGTATCAAAACTTGATCTTGGACCACTTACGGATATTCCTATCCTGGGGCCCATGTTTTTTAACCATGACTTGATGGTTTATCTTACACTTGGTCTTTGTTTTGCAATTTGGGCGATGCTTAAATACTCACGTATTGGCTTGATACTACGTGCCGTCGGAGAAAATCATGATGCTGCACACGCTCTTGGGTATAAGGTTATTCGCGTTCGCGTTCTTGCTATATTATTTGGCGGTGGATGTGCGGGTTTAGGTGGTGCATATCTCAGCCTTGTTCGTGTTCCGCAATGGACGGAAGGCATGACAGCAGGCGCTGGATGGATTGCACTTGCCATTGTCGTTTTTGGTTCATGGCGCCCGTTACGTGTTTTACTTGGCGCATACATATTTGGTGGCGTTACTGTTTTGCAGCTTAATTTACAGGCAGCGGGTCTCGCCGTTCCTGTTGAATATTTGTCGATGTCGCCGTATCTGATTACTATAATCGTGTTGGTCATCATGTCGGCACCCAGAAAACGAGGCCAAGGTCGTGCCTCACTCACAGCGCCCGCTTGTTTGGGCCGCCCTTTCCATGCTTCACATTAAGCATTGAATATAAAAAGAAAAACCAAGGAGAAAACAACGATGATAAAACGTAGATCCGTCCTTTTAGGAACCGCAGCTGCGATGGCACTGTCCATGTCAGCAACATTTGCTATGGATAAAACTAAAGTAGGGTTTGTATATGTTGGACCTGTTGGCGACGGCGGCTGGACTTATGAGCATGATCAGGGCCGTAAGGCTGTTGAAGCTGAATTTGGTGATAAAGTAGAAACAGTGTTTCAAGAAAATGTTCCAGAAGGGGCAGACGCTGAGCGTGTGATTACGCAGATGGCGCTTTCAGGCGCAAAGCTTATTTTCACAACATCCTTTGGTTATATGGATCCAACAATTGCAGTTGCGGCCAAATTTCCTGATGTAAAATTTGAACATGCAACTGGTTATAAGCGTGCAGACAATGTTTCAACTTATTCAGCGCGTTTTTATGAAGGCCGTGCTATCCAGGGTCACATTGCTGGTAAGATGACTAAATCCAACAAAGTTGGTTACATCGCATCTTTCCCAATTCCAGAAGTTATCCGTGGAATTAACTCTGCATACATTCATGCCAAAAAAGTAAACCCTGCGGTCGAATTCTCAGTTGTTTGGGCTTACACTTGGTTTGACCCTGCAAAAGAAGCTGATGCTGCAACCGCGCTGATTGAGCAAGGTGCCGATGTTATTCTTCAGCATACAGATTCAACTGCGCCACAAGCGGCGGCCCAAAAAGCTGGCAATGTTGCAACATTTGGTCAGGCATCTGATATGGCTGAATATGCACCTTATCCGCGTGTGTCATCAATCATTGATAATTGGTCACCATACTACATCGCTCGTGTAAAAGCGGTTATGGATGGTACCTGGGAAAGCAAAGACACATGGGATGGTATTGCACCAGGCATGGTAGGAATAGGTGAGATCTCAGATAAAGTTCCTGCCGATGTTAAGGCTGAAGCTCTCGCGCTAAAAGCATCAATAGCCAGCGGTGAATATAATCCATTTACTGGTCCATTGAAGAAACAAGACGGTTCTGATTGGCTTGCAGAAGGCGAGACCGCTGATGATGGTACTTTAGCTGGAATGAATTTCTATGTTGAAGGTATTACTGGCGATATTCCTCAGTAAGTATCAACCCCTTATTCTATTAAATGCGCCGGAGATTTTCGGCGCATTTTTTGTTTGGGGGAACTTTATTAAAATAATAATTTTCAATATGTTGAGCATAAAAAAGGCAGCCTGAAGGCTGCCTTGCGAAAACCACGGGAAAGGTTTTCAAGTGTTATTCCGCAGGTTCCAAATTTGCCATTGGATTATTCGGATGTGTCGTCCAGTTTGCATATTTATCTTCTACGACCTTGCCAGTGCGCGGATCCGTCTGACCTGCTTGCATTTCATCCATTGAGATACAGCCTTCGACTGGGCAGACATTCACACATAGATTACAAGCAACACATTCGGCATCAATGACTTCAAATTTGCGATCATCGCTCATGGAAATTGCTTGGTGTGATGTATCTTCACATGCTGCAAAACAACGACCACAACTGATGCAAAGATCTTGATCAATTTTTGCTTTTGCAACATAGTTAAGGTCTAAATGCTGCCAATCAGTGACGTTTGGCGTTGCAAGGTTTCGGAAATCTTCAATCGAAGAATATCCTTTCTCATCCATCCAATCACTTAGCCCTGATTTCATTTCTTCAACGATTTTGAAACCATAAGTCATTGCAGCAGTACAAACCTGCACATTACCGCACCCAAGAGCGATATATTCTGCCGCATCGCGCCAGGTGGTGATGCCGCCAATACCTGAAATTGGTAATCCAGCGGTTGCAGGGTCGCGCGATATTTCAGCCACCATATTAAGTGCTATTGGTTTTACAGCGGGGCCACAATAGCCACCGTGTGAGCCTTTGCCGCCAATAGTTGGCTGCGGTGCAAAACTATCGAGATCAACACCAATAACTGAATTAATCGTGTTGATAAGACTTACGGCATCAGCACCACCATTTTTGGCCGCCTGTGCGGGGTATCTGATATCGGTGATATTTGGTGTCAATTTCACGATAACCGGCAATTTTGTGTATTGCTTACACCAGCGTGCCACCATCTCAATATATTCTGGTACCTGACCAACAGCAGATCCCATACCGCGCTCTGCCATTCCGTGTGGGCAACCAAAATTTAGCTCCACGCCATCACAGCCAGTTTCTTCAACAAGTGGTAATATAGCCTTCCATGCTTCCTCCTCACATGGCACCATTATGGATGCAATCAGCGCATGATCAGGATAATCTTCTTTAACTCGCTTCATTTCTTCAAGATTTGTAAATAAGTCACGATCGGTAATGAGTTCGATATTGTTAAGACCAAGCAGACGACGATCAGCGCCGTAAATAGCACCGTAACGTGGGCCATTGACGTTGACGACGGGCGGTCCTTCGGCACCCAGTGTTTTCCAAACAACACCACCCCAGCCTGCATCAAATGCCCTCCGGACATTATACTCTTTGTCTGTCGGTGGAGCTGATGCCAGCCAAAATGGATTTGGAGACTTAATGCCAATAAAATTAGTTGTGAGGTCTGCCATGATAATTTCTCCTATACGCTCAGGTTATGCGCTAAGCGCTTTGTGAATGTCTTCAGCTGCGAGTTTGCCATCTTCAACAGAGACAACGGTGAGATCTTCGCCACCAGCTACACAATCACCGCCAGCCCAGACTTTTGATTTGTTGGTCTTGCGATTTTCATCAACTGCAATGCGGCCTTTTTCAACTGTTATGCCAAATGATGTGATAAGCTCTGTCGCTGGTGTTTGGCCAATAGCTTTGAACACCTGATCGGCCTCCACTGTAACAGTTTCGCCGGTTCCAGACAAAGAACCGCCAGATGCAGATGTATATTCCATAGTAATTGCTGAAATCGCACCATCTGTGACTTCTAGCGCGTTTGGCTGCAGCCAGTGGCGGATAGTAACACCATTTGTTTGAGCAACTTCTTGCTCGTACTCAGATGCGTTCATATTTTCAACGCCGCGACGATAGAAAATTGTCACATTCTCGGCTCCAAGAAGCTTTACTTGCGTTGCTACATCAATTGCGGTCATGCCACCGCCGATAACAACAACATTCCTGCCAACCTCTAACGTAGACAAATCGTCGGCTTGGCGAAGTTGGGAAATGTAATCCACCGCATCTATGCAGCCATTTGCATCTTCACCGTCAAGACCTAATCCATTTACACCAGGTAAACCCATACCCAAGAATACGGCATCGTAATCTGACTCTAGTGCATCAAGGGAAATATCTTTTCCTAGACTAACACCGTTTTTGACCTCAATACCGCCAATATCAAGAATGAACTCAACTTCCTTGGCTGCAAATTGGTCGGTTGATTTGTAAGCTGCGATACCATACTCGTTCAACCCGCCAGCTTTCTCTCGCGCTTCAAAAATTGTAACGGCATGACCATGCATTGCAAGTCTGTGCGCGCAGGATAGGCCAGCGGGACCTGCACCAACAACAGCAACTTTCTTGCCAGTGCTTGCTGCTCGTGTAAACGGGTGCGCATCCGTTGTTTTCATCAGGTGATCGGTCGCATAACGTTGAAGCTGGCCAATTTTAACGGGTTTGCCTTCTGCTACTTCTCGAACGCAAACTTCTTCACACAATGTTTCCGTAGGGCAAACTCGAGCGCACATGCCGCCCATGATGTTTGATTGGAGAATTGTTTTTGCAGATCCAGCAGGATTATCTACTGAAATTTGACGAATGAACATTGGAATATCAATGCTGGTTGGGCATGCCGTCATGCATGGTGCATCATAGCAAAAATAACATCGATCTGCTTCAACTAAAGCTTCATGTTGGGTCATGGGAGCATGAAGGTCGTCAAAATTATCTGCCAGTTTCTCGGAGTTTAGCCGGGCTGTTTTGATATCTGCCATGGTGAATTCTTTCTAAGTTTGGGCTTTCTAAATTTAGAAAGCAAAATCCCGTTTGCGAACTTTCAGCGAAAGATCACATTGCCATTCATCGATAACTTAGGTCCGAAGACCTAAGCTAATTTAGTCTTGTTCTATTAAAGCGCTTTATCAGTAATGACTGATGTCCAAGCACCTGTTGGTTCTTTGGTGATTACTGGATCGTCACCTGCTGACAACAGTGTTTCCACCGTACGCTTGTAATCATCTGCAGATAGTGCGCCGTTTGAACCAGCGGTTAGCTTGGCAATTTCGCCCATCATACGTCTTTGATGTTTTTCAGTTTGCGCACCAGATGCATCATTCTCAAGAACAATATCTGCTGCTTCATCAGGATTTTCTTCAGCGTATTTCCAGCCTTTCATAGAAGCGCGAACGAAACGAACCATTTTGTCTTGGAACGCATCATCTTTGAGATTATCTTCAAGAACATAAATTCCATCTTCCAATGTAGAAACGCCTTGATCTTCATATTTGAAAGTTATGAGATCGTCCGCGGAAAGACCTGCATCAATGATCTGCCAATATTCATTATATGTCATAGTAGATACGCAAGCTGCTTGCTTTTGCAGGATTGGATCAACGTTAAAGCCTTGTTTAAGAACTGTTACGCCACCATCACTGCCGTCTGTTTTCAGACCAAGCTTGCTCATCCAAGATAGGAATGGATATTCATTTCCGAAGAACCAGACACCTAATGTTTTACCTGCAAAGTCCGCCGGTGATGTGATGCCTGAATCTTTGCGACAAGTGAGCATCATGCCAGATGATTTAAATGGTTGCGCGATGTTAACAAGCGGCACACCTTTTTCGCGTGTTGCAAGCGCAGAAGGCATCCAATCAAGAACAACATCAGCACCACCACCAGCTAAAACTTGTGCTGGAGCAATGTCTGGTCCACCTGGCTTGATTTCAATATCGATATCTTCAGCCTCATAAAAGCCCTTGTCTTTTGCAACATAATAACCCGCAAATTGAGCTTGAGTTACCCATTTGAGTTGAAGCGTCACTTTATCCGCGGCTAATGCGCTGTAAGCGGCCATAGACATAGCGCCTGCTAGAAGTACAGTTGTGAGTTTTTTCATATTATCTTTCCCGTTTTCCAAAAGTTGTACATGTCATTGATCTTAATTGTTTCCCGCTCTTATTGACGGGTGCCAAAAGGTGACTGCTCTCTCGATGAGTGCCACCAATCCGTAAAAGGCTGAACCTGCGAGCGCCGCGACGGCGATCTCGGCCCAAACCATATCTACATTCATTCTACCGACTTCTGTCGAGATGCGAAATCCCATCCCAACAGTCGGGGTTCCAAAGAATTCTGCTACAATTGCACCAATAAGTGCAAGAGTTGAGCAAATTTTCAACGCGTTGAAAATAAATGGTGCAGCAGAAGGAAGGCGTAACTTTGTTAGTGTTTGCCACCATGTTGCTGCGTAAGTGTTCATCAAATCGCGTTCCATATTACTGGATGCTGCAAGGCCCTGAACAGTGTTTACCAGCATTGGGAAAAACGTCATGATCACGACGACGGCAGCTTTTGAGTGCCAGTCAAACCCATACCACATGACCATGATTGGCGCGACACCAACTATCGGTAACGCAGAAACGAAGTTGCCAAGCGGTAATAATCCGCGTTGTAAAAACGGTGAGCGGTCAATTAATAAAGCTACGATGAAACCGGATCCGCATCCAAGAACATAGCCTGCAAGAACAGCTTTCAAAAATGTTTGCTGAAAATCCGCCCAAAGTGTTGGGATGGAACTTGCAAATCTTGCACCGATCATAGATGGCGGTGGTAACAACACTGTTGGCACATTTAAGCCACGTACGATAAGTTCCCACATTACAAAGATCGTGACACCAAATATAACTGGCACAAGGAGGTTGATGGTACGTGCGAGTGCCAGGTTCGTTCCTGTTGGGATCGCAACAAGGCGTTGGTTTATGAACCATGCGATAAGCCAAAACCCAAAAGCTGCGACGACTAAACTCATGATGTCGCTCCTTCAGGTTTTTGCCCCATACGTTTTAAAACATGGTTATGAGCAACACCAACAAGTATGACCAAGACGGCGGCAAGAGCTGCGGCCATAAATAAGGCAGACCAGATTTGAACAGTTTGACCGTAGTAAGAACCAGCAAGCAACCTTGCGCCAAGACCAGCAACGGCACCTGTTGGCATTTCACCGACAATTGCACCTACAAGTGATATTGCCACTGCAATTTTCAAAGACGTAAATAGATACGGCATGGATGACGGCCAGCGAAGTTTCCAGAATGTTTGTGCATTTGATGCGTGATACGTATGCATAAGATCAAGTTCACTGCTGCTCGGCGAGCGAAGCCCTTTCACCATTCCAACCACGACAGGGAAGAATGAAAGATAAGTCGAGATCAAAGCTTTTGGCAAAAGGCCTGAAATCCCTGCTGCATTCAGCACGACGATAATCATAGGTGCGATGGCGAGAATGGGGATCGTTTGGGATGTAATAACCCAGGGCATGACAGATTTATCCATCGCCTTATTATGAACGATGCCGACTGCCAGTGAAATCCCTAATGCAGTTCCGATGACGAAACCAAGCAATGTCGCAGAAAGAGTAATCCATGCATGGTAGACGAGTGATCGTTTGGATGTGATTTTTTTCAGCACAGTCGTTTTGTAAATCTCCTCAAAAACTTGATGAGGTGACGGTAAAACAGGGCGTTCTTGTGCCATAGTTAAAGGGATCAGTTCTGAAAAGCTTGGTGCAGTACGATCTTGACGTTCTGCTTGATCATACTCAAAAGGCGCATTCATCCAGACAACACAGGCATACCAAATCATCACGATAATCGTGAGGATTGTTAATACCGGTATAGTTTTGCCTTTACTCATCGTATGCTCTCATTCCTCATAGGAATGCCCCGCTCTTAAGCCTTCACGTACACGGTGAGCTATTTTGAGGAACTCTTCGCTTTCACGAATTTCCAAAGGTCGTTCTTTTGGCAAAGTTGAATCGATTACATCAGTAACGCGACCGGGGCGGGGTGACATGACGACGATCTTTGTTGAGAGATAGACCGCTTCAGGTATGGAGTGCGTTACAAAGCAAATTGTCTTATTTGTATTTGCCCAAAGTTTGAGAAGTTGTTCATTGAGGTGATCACGCACAATCTCATCCAATGCGCCAAAAGGCTCGTCCATTAAAAGAAGATCAGCATCAAAAGCTAAAGCACGGGCAATGGACGCACGTTGCTGCATGCCACCAGATAGTTGCCAAGGGTATTTTTTTCCAAAATTTGCCAAATCAACAAGCTGTAGAACGCGATCAATTCGCTCCTTTTGCTCGGCTCCCGAAAGCCCCATTATCTCGAGTGGGACCGCAATGTTTTTTTCAATTGTTCGCCAAGGTAGAAGAGATGCAGCTTGAAAAACGTAACCATAGGCACGTTGCATTCGGGCTTCCTCAGGTGACATACCATTTACAGTTACGGTTCCACCTGTTGGTTTTTCTAAATCAGCGATCACACGTAAAAATGTTGTCTTGCCACAGCCTGATGGACCGATAAATGATATGAAATCGCCTTGTTCAACATCCAAATTTACATCGGATAGGGCATGAACGGGACCATCATTTGTCTGGAATGTCAGGTCAAGATTTTTAGCTGAAACAATTGTCATAAACTAGATCAAACCCCAGTTGCTGGCATACCGGTGCGTTGCACTGGCATCGGGTTGGTCAATTCTTTCCACGTAGAAAGCGCTTTATTGACTGTGCCATTTGGTTGGCGTTTGACGAACTCGCCGTGGCCTTCCTGTGTTTTAATTTCGCCATCAGCAACTGAAACATGACCACGAGATAAAGTGTAACGTGGCAGGCCTTTAACTTGCTTACCTTCAAATACATTATAATCAATGGCTGATTGTTGTGTTGAAGCTGCAATGGTTTTCGATTTTTCTGGATCCCAGACGACAAGATCGGCATCGGCACCCACAAGGACGGCACCCTTCTTCGGGTACATATTCATGATTTTGGCAATGTTGGTTGATGTAACCGCAACAAATTCATTCATGGTTAGACGTCCCGTAGAGACGCCATAAGTCCAAAGCATTGGCATACGATCTTCCAGGCCACCTGTGCCGTTTGGAATTTTTGTAAAGTCACCAACGCCAGAGCGTTTTTGATCCGTTGTAAAGGCACAATGATCTGTCGCGACAACAGATAATGAGCCAGATTGCAGGCCAGCCCAGAGCGAATCTTGGTGGTGTTTGTTACGGAACGGCGGGGACATGACGCGACGCGCAGCATGGTCCCAATCTTTGTTAAAATATTCGCTTTCATCAAGTGTGAGGTGCTGGATAAGTGGTTCACCCCAAACACGTTTACCTTGTTGGCGAGCACGGCGAATAGCTTCGTGACTGTCCTCGCAAGATGTGTGAACCACGTAAAGCGGTGCGCCAGTCATATCTGCAATCATGATCGCGCGGTTTGTGGCTTCGCCTTCTACTTGCGGTGGACGAGAATAAGCATGTGCTTCTGGTCCATTATTGCCATCGGCTAGAAGTTTGGCTGATAACTCGGCGACAACATCACCATTTTCTGCATGGACCATTGGGATGGCGCCAAGTTCTGCGCAGCGGGAGAATGATGAATAAAGCTCATCATCATTGACCATCAATGCACCTTTATAGGCCAAGAAATGCTTGAATGTGTTGATGCCTTTGTCTTTGACAATGGTTTCCATTTCATTGAAAACTTGCTCACCCCACCACGTGATCGCCATATGGAATGAATAATCGCAGTTGGCGCGTGTTGATTTGTTATCCCACATCTGTAGCGCTTCGAGCAGAGATTGTCCGGGGGCAGGAAGGGCGAAGTCGACGACCATTGTTGTGCCACCCGATAATGCTGCGCGTGTACCGCTTTCAAAATCATCAGAGGAGTAAGTACCCATAAATGGCATCTCAAGATGCGTATGGGGGTCAATGCCGCCCGGCATGATGTAACAGCCAGTTGCATCCAGTTCGTCGCCACCAGAAAGATTTGGACCAATTGCTGAGATAATACCATTTTCGATCTGAACATCAGCCTTATAGGTCAGATCGGCTGTTACAACAGTTCCGTTTTTAATAGTTGTCATGCTCATGCGGACTTCTCCTTCTAAGAAACAATTTCGGCTGTTTCGACAACGGCATGAAACAACACTTCGGCGCCTGCTGTCGACCATTCCTGCGAAATTTCTTCTGCTTCATTGTGGCTCAGGCCATCTACGCACGGGCACATAACCATAGCTGTTGGTGCACAGCGGTTAATCCAGCAAGCATCATGACCTGCGCCAGAGATAAGGTTGCGGTGTGAATAGCCCAAACGCTCAGCTGCGTTTCTAACAGCGGTAACGCAATTTTCATCAAATGCAACAGGGTCAAAGCCACCGACTTTTTCGATTTCGATATCAAGGCCCATTTCGCTGCAGATCTGTTTTGCGCCAATGTCGAGACGTTTTTCCATATCTTTGATCACATCAAGATTTGGCGAGCGAAAATCAACCGTGAAAACTGCTTTTCCCGGGATCACGTTGCGTGAATTCGGATAGACATCTATGTGGCCTGCTGCACCAACAGCATCTGGCTTATGGCTCCATGCGATCTCATCCACAAGGTTGAGAACGCGCGCCATGCCAAGGCCAGCATTTTTGCGCATTGGCATTGGTGTGGAGCCCGTATGACTTTCCTTGCCTGTGATAGTAATTTGCGTCCAAGATAAGCCTTGGCCGTGTGTAACAACACCAATATCAATACCTTCTGCCTCCAGAATTGGTCCTTGCTCGATGTGAAGTTCAAAGAATGCATGCATGTCGCGCTTGCCGACCTCCTCGTCACCTTTCCAGCCAATTCGCGCCAGTTCGTCACCAAATGTTTTGCCCTCTGCATCTTCTTTTGCATAAGCCTCATCTTGGGTGAATTGCTTGGCAAACACGCCGGATGCCATCATGGCTGGTGCAAAGCGTGTACCTTCTTCATTGGTCCAATTGGTGACAACAATCGGATGTTTGGTCTGGATGTTGAGATCATTTAGTGTGCGAACTACTTCCAATCCCGCCAAGACCCCGAGCACGCCGTCATACCTGCCGCCTGTGGGCTGTGTATCGAGGTGAGAACCGACATAGACGGGGAGCGCATCTGGATCAGTGCCTTCACGGCGCATGAACATTGTTCCCATTTGGTCAACACCCATCGTCATGCCTGCATCTTCGCACCATTTTTGAAATAATGCTCTACCTTCAGCGTCTTCATCTGTGACAGTTTGACGGTTTGAGCCACCTGCAATGCCCGGTCCAATTTGCGCGATTGAATGGATTGATTCCCAAAGTCTATCGCCATTGATACGAAGGTTTTCACCCGGTGCTGTCATGTCAGTGTCTCCAAGGTCGGTCTGTAAATTATTCAGCTTAAAAGTTATGTCCTATGAATTTCCCTCTAGGAATTAAGAAAAATGTAATGGCCACATTATTTCTAATTTCGTCGAACCCGCGTCGAAACATCATTTTTATAGGAGTATCTAAAGAAACATATTCGGTGCTAGATCTAGATATAGAAAATTTGACAGCCAAAGCTAGAACATATTTGTTGAAGCTGCCTAGCTCAACCTCAATGTGATTATCAATATCGCGAGCGGTATTGTTATCTTTTGCAAAGATCGTTGTGCCGTTTTTGTGTTCATGCTTGTCGATCATATCGACCCTCCCAAGCCTCTATTGATCTAATACAAGAACATTCTGCACGATCGGTCAAGTTTTTTTTGACTCAAGTAAGCAATTGCTTTACTTGACTAAAATAGTCATGTTTATTCTTCTGGTAATCGCTATAGATAGTAAGCTAAGATTCGAAAACAGATTTGGAATGAGACCGTATGTACGTAAATGAAACTAAATCGCAGACAAGGCAGCGTAACATCGCAAATATTTTGCAAGCTGCGGAAAAGATCTTTGCAATCTCAGGATATAAAGGTGCTTCACTTAGCGTAATTGCAGAAGAGGCAGGCGTTCCGAAGTCCAATATTATTTACTATTTTGAATCTAAAGAAGGGCTTTATAATCGTTTGATGGAAGATATTTGTAGCCTTTGGTTACAGGCTTCTAATGAAATGGATGATACAGATAATCCCGCAGGTGCTCTAACATCATACATCCATGAAAAAATGGATTCGGCTCGTGAGCGTCCATATGGTTCCAAGGTTTGGGCAAATGAAATTATACACGGAGCTCCCTTTATTGGACCCTATATAGAAGGTCCACTCAAAGAGTGGACGGCATCTCGCGAATCAATTTTGCGCCGTTGGATGAGTGAGGGTTATTTGAAAGAAAACAATCCTAAAACTATTCTTTATATGATTTGGTCAACGACGCAGCACTATGCCGATTTTTCATGTCAGATTGAGGCATTGAACAATGATAATTCATTGAGTGATGAGCAGTGGGTCGAGGCGAAGAATACCGTCACTGAGATTATATTGCGAGGAATTGGGATGACTGGCCCTCATGATGAAAGCTCTGAGTGACGGTAGAATGCCAGTAGCTGATTATTAGATGATCTGGTTTGAAGATAAGTGATTGTCGAAAGCAAAACCATATTGTTTCGAAAGCGGCTGAGATGACATCAATATACCACCCTCGGAACTACTAAGAAGGTTGTTGCTTTGATACGTAACACCGTTTCCATTTTTCAGTTTTATCACTGATAGTAGTGAGCCATTAGTCGTATCAAAAATTCCCGTAACACCTCTCACTGGCGATGAAACAGCAACTTGTTTTAAGGTTCGATCGACGGCTAATGATCCAGTGTAGTTTGCAAATATGTCTAGATCATCTTTAGCAAGGTGCCAAAATTTCAAACCTTCGTCAAACTTGCAAGTTCCGATCAGTTGCGGCCTATCTTGTTTTGACCCTTGATATTGCCCACCAAATACAATTGTATCATTGGTAATTTGCACCATATGACGGAGAGATAATTTATGTAGGCTATCTGGCAGCAGATGCCGTTCCAGCAATGAGCCATCTGTAATATCGATAAATGCGACAGATGATTGCATTGTTGCCAAGTTTAGTTTTGCGCGTCCGAAATCTGGATGTGTTTCAATACCGCCATTAGCAACCACAAGTGTTTTTCCATCTTCCAAAAGAAGGATTTCATGAGGACCAATGCCGAAGCTGTCGAATTCTCCAACTCTCTTGAATTTTGAAGTCGCGTCATAGATGCCAATTTTCCCAATTGCATTCTCAAAATCATTTTCACTCGCATAGAGCAGTTTGCCGTTTTTGGAGAATACACCGTGTCCATAAAAATGGCGCCCAGTAGTTGCCGTTATAATCATGGGTTCGGATGTTTGTGTGGTATCGAAGATCACCGCGAAGTTTCCCGGACGTCGGGCAAATGCCACCGCTTTATGAGCGGATGGAGAGAAGACAATATCATGTCCTCGATCTGGTAGTGATATATGTTTTACCAGATCGAGATTATGATCGAGTAACACCGCCCCATAATGTCCGTCACGGTGCTTGACACAAGATGCTAACAGACTGTCGGATTGATCAACTTTTTCTTTTGCTTGGCTATTTATGGTTGATATAAACAGGCTACCAGCGCCTGCAAGGAAATGTCGTCTATCAAGTTCAAATAATCCCATGACTAGTCACCGTCTGAGAATGAAAAACCGGAACTTAGACCCAACTCTTGTGCAAATTGCTGATCGATACGGTCGATTGCAAATGTGAGACTGGTCCCAAAATACACCAGTTTTTTGCGGAGCGCTGGATCTTTGAGGGCTTCAAGTAATGGTCCTTCAATTGCGTTGATGGCTTTTTTGTTTTGTTTCAATTCGAACTCGATCTGGTCAGCAATGCGGCTGTTTTTGCTAACCAGTGAATATAGCCCACCATCGCGTAGCAGCGAGTGGATAAATTCAAGATTGGCCTTCATCATGGAAAGTGTGTTTTCCGAACGCCAGAACAATGCTGATTTTGGACGATCTCTTTGTTGTTCCTCGCGTAAAAATGCTTTCAGGCGAATGTCTTTTATTGCTTCTAATCCATGAACAACGGTGCCTAAAAGCTCAATAACTGCCTCTTGATCATTGATGAAAACAGAATTTTTTTGCCCGGTATTGATCCATTGCTCCGAATACTCGCTATTCCATTTGGTTTGTAATTCTGTGGCTATAGAATGAAGGTTATTTGTAACGCTGGCTGCAAATTGACAGCGGAATGAATTTACTTTCGTAGAAAGCTCTGAGTGCCCAGTGCCAAATAATAAAAACTCCAAAGCACCTAAACCTTGAACCGCAACACTCTTTTGGTCAATGATATCCGGTGCAACTGTGGTCAAATCACCTTTAGCAACTAGCCTTTGTACCTGTTTGAGCCCTGTACTTTTTCTATCTGGATAAAAGAGAACGCGTTCCAGTCGATTCTTGTCCATGACCGGGCCAGATCGAAATAGTTCAATACTTGCCCACGAATGTGCCGTTGTTGTAAATTGGTTCTGCACAGTAGATAGAGCCGCATTATTGGGTGAAGTACATAGCTGAGAAACTTGGTTTTCTAAAAGCTCCGTCTGAGCCCCAAAATCTTGATAGGCAGGGCGCACGACATCCTCAATGGTTTGCCGCATGACAGATTTAACCTGGTCCGTCGTGGGTGCCGCAATAGCCTGTTGTGTGGTTAGCAATATCCCTAAAGACGCAACACATTTAATAAATATCTGCATCACAACGAAGCCAAGAATTTTATAAGATTATCCCGCGCTGATTTATCAAGCTCCAAGAATTTATTTTTCGCAGTTTCCGCTTCGCCGCCATGCCAGACAATTGCTTCGGTAAGGTTCCTGGCGCGACCGTCATGCAAGAAAAAAGTATGATCATTGACGGTTTTAGTTAACCCAATTCCCCATAATGGTGGTGTGCGCCATTCCCGACCATTGGCAATGCCAACCTGTTGACCATCGGCCAACCCTTCGCCCATGTCATGTAGAAGCAAATCTGTGTATGGCCATATTAATTGGAATTGATGTGCTTTGTTTTCTGCGTTTCGTGATGTCACATATTTGGGGCGATGACATGACGCGCAACCGAGGTCGTAGAAATGCTTTTTACCAGTTAATACGTCCATATCTTCTGCATTGCGACGGGCTGGGACAGCCAGATTTTGAGAATAAAATGTTACAAGACTAAGGACTTCATCAGGAGCTTCCCCGACCCCAAGGCGTGCTTGTTCTCCATGAGGCATTGCCAAACATTGTGTTTGCGCATCCGTGCAGTCGCCATGGTTATTTGGCTTGTCAGGAGTTGAAATCCCAATGTCTCCTGCAAATGCACCTGCACTTTGTTGTCGTATCGTTGGCATTTCTGCTTTCCAGCCAAAACGGGCAAGAATTCGATTGCCGTTACCATCGCCAATGATTTGATATTTCCCTGAGATGCCATCATTGTTCTGATCATCTGGGTCAGCATTGTTAACAATATCACTTTCATGGATTGCCTCTAGAAGGCCAAGGCCAATCATCTGTGGGGTTACACGCGGTGATAATGTTGTATGTGGGTCAAGTGGGCCATAATTGAGATTAATCGCTTCATAACTCGGTTTGCGTAGTGTTATTGATTCACCATCGGCAAAATTTTCAATAACATTCTCATAAGTGATTTTCATTTGGCCTTCGCCATCCAGTCCGGGCACGGCTAAATCTTGAAGTTGGCCGCCATATGTTGGATCTGGAAAGGTTGTTCGCACAAAGTCTTTGAGTTCTTGTTCTTCCAATTTTGTTGTTGGGGATTTTGCAAGGCGTAAAAACATAGATGTTGCATCTGTATCACCTTCCGGCGGATGCCCTCTGCCATCTTTTATGTGGCAAGACTGACAGGCTCGCGCATTGAAAAGTGGTCCCAAGCCATCGGATGCCTGGGTTGATGATGGTGACGACACCCATAACTTGCGAAATAGTGCATTACCGAGTTTGAAAGTCTCTTCTTCTTTGAATGTGATGTTGGCGGAGAAATGTGAAAATGCATCTCGGTTCACTTTTTTGATCGACGTGCCCGCACCGCCTTGTTTAACCTCAAAGTTCTCCGCTTTTGAAAAGTCGGTTGTTGGCTTTACAATTTCTTGAACACGGGCTCGATCTTTATCGGATAAGTCATCGCGTTCAACTGCAATTTGTGCATGAGCCGGAGTTGAAATGCAAAAAGCCGCAACGAAAATGTGCGGCAAACGGAAATAAGAATTTCTATTTTGATTGGGCATGCGCCTACGACCTTATTGTGGAAACAGGGAAGCAATAGTGCTTCCCTGTTTGTTTAACAATTCAATTTCAATCCTACTGGAAAACTGAATTTGGGTTATCAAGACTGTCTGAACCTTCCAGTTCAATCGTGCCTAAATCTAATGATGTGATGACGCGTTCAATGGATTTTGTTTGATCGATCAGTCCATCAATGGCCGCTTGTACAACTGCGTTACCTTCTTTGTTACCTTCGCCAATCATCTGGTCGTAGGCTTCAAGGTTAGTGCGATCAGCCATTGCCTGCATTGCCGTAATTGTTGCAGAAAGTTTTTCTTTCAGTTCTTCGGCAGTTGCTGCATCTTTATGCATTGCAAAGTCCAAGAGTGATGGACCTTCGACAATGGTTCCATCGATACGTGTGTATGTTCCTAGATAGACGTTCTGAATGCCGACAGCATCATAAAGATGGGAATTATGCGTGTTGTCAGAAAAGCAATCATGCTCTTCTTCTGGATCATGAAGCAAAAGACCAAGCTTCATACGCTCACCAGCCAGTTCGCCATAAGACAGCGAGCCCATGCCAGTTAAAATTGTTGAGATGCCAGCGTTCGCATCTTGCTCAGAAAGAGCTAAACGAGCAGCGCCTTTTGTTGTCCAGTTGCCAACCATTTCTTCCAGATCAGCAATTAGGAGTTTGGACGCGGATGTTAAATATTCGCGGCGGCGATCACAATTTCCATTTGTACAATTTTCAACACTGAAATCAGTTGCAGGTCGTGCACCTGCGCCAGCATTAGTGCCGTTTAGATCTTGGCCCCAAAGCAAGAATTCTATTGCGTGATAACCTGTTGCAACATTTGCTTCAATGCCACCTGCTTCTTGCAATGTGTCAGATAAAAACTTCGGCGTGATGTTTGTTCCATCGATCATTTCGCCGTTGATCGAAATTTTCGCGTTTGCAATCACATTAGCAGTGTAGAGATTATTTTCATCGCTTTCGGTTCCGTAACCTGCATCCACATAATCAATGAGGCCTTCATCTAGTGGCCAGGCGTTTACACGGCCTTCCCAGTCATCAACAATAGCATTGCCGAAACGATATACTTCAGTTTGCTGGTAAGGCACACGTGATGCAATCCACGCTTTTTTGGCAGCGTTTAGGTTAACGTCGTTCGGCTTTGCAAGAAATGTTGCAATAGCTGTATCTAATGTTTTTGCAGTTGTAAGTGAATCTTCAAATTTGGCTAAAGCTATGTCTGCATAATGAGATACTACGGCTTCCGCTGAATGCTCATGTCCATCAGCAAATGCTGTTGTGGCCATTCCTGTGATGATAGATGTAGAAAGCACGAGAGAGAACGTGCGGGTATTAAGTTTCATGATATTCCCCTAATGGATTGAAACGTTTTGATGTGAGAGAAGTAATTGTTCGATTAAGCTCATTGGTATTGGTTGAAGTTTTTGATTGAGCGCTCGCAAAGTGATGGCATATCGTTCTGCGGCATGGGAAAGTTCCCAACAGCGAGAAGCGCAGGTAAGTTGATTAAGACAAGTTTCTGCAACATGGTCATTCCCATTCTGGATAGCTGAGATGAGGCCTAAAATCAGACCTTCTTCACGTGTTACGGAATGTTGATCTGTTGGTTTGCTTCTAAGTGGACAGGATGCGCATTCTGACAGTGCATTCACGAATAGGATTAAAGCATCCAGAACTTCTTTTGCCTGAGAGATGTTGTCTAAATGCTTGGTGTGAAGTGCCCAACTTTCTTGAATATGGATTTCTGAATGATGTCTATAGCCGTAAGACCAATTGCGATAACCGAACAAAACAAGTTGCTCGGCGGAGCACTCGAACGGACATGTTGATTCATGTAAATGGGTGGGCATTTTATTTTACTCCAATTGATTGGGTTAAAGGCCCAAACATTAAAGATGCAATTTATAAGTAGACTAATACAGTCATGTATAATTGCAAATATCAACTGGAGTCAATTAGGATAATTTAAAAACACAAATAAAACAATACTTTAGAATAATTCTAAAGTGGACTAAAATTGTATAGTTTAGGATTTTGTTATCTATCTATATTTATATTCAATGCGTTGACGATATGTAGTGCCAGTTTATCAAGCCCACCATCTGGCCCATTATCTGGCAAACCTGCGATATTTATTCTACCATCACCAATGATATAAATTCCATATTCTGAACGCAGCCAATCGATTTGATCTGGACTAAGCGGAAGCCTTGAGAACATTCCGCGTTGGGTTGCCAAAAAGTCAAACTGATCTGAGTTTGAGTGAAGTCGAAGTGCTCGCGTCAGTGCTGTTCGTAGATCTAACATACGCGTCCGCATACTCTCCAGCTCTTGTTGCCAACCTGTTTTAAGTTCCTGATCTTCAAGTATCATTCGAACAGTTGCCGCACCATGGTTTGGGGGCATGGAGTAGTTTTGTCTTGCGGTGGATTTCATCAAACTTCCTGCCAAGCTTGCCTGTGCAGAGTTTCGGGATAAAATAATGGCGGCTCCAACGCGGTCGCAATAAACGCCAAAGTTCTTGGAACAACTTAATGCAATGGTCATTTCTGGGACTTGAGAGATAAGATATCGCAACCCGGCTACATCTTCTTCCAAGCCATCACCAAAGCCTTGATAAGCAATATCAACAAAGGGAAATAGATTGCGTGAAACGAGAACTTTGGAGAGTTCAATCCATTGTTCAAGAGTTAAATTTGCACCGGTTGGATTGTGGCAACAGCCGTGTAAGAGAATAATATCGCCTTCAGGTGCCTTTTTAAGACATTCCATCATCGCATTAAATCGAACCAAACCTGTTTTGGTATCAAAATATGGATAAGTTTTAATCGTCAGGCCGCCGGCTTTTAGGATCGGTGCATGGTTTGCCCATGTTGGATCAGAAACCCATATTGTTGCATCAGTGCGATTACCAGCATGAGCACGTGCAGTTGATAAAACATCTGCAAGAATGCGAAGCGCACCAGACCCGCCGGGGGTCTGCATTGTCCGCACGCGATCCGTGTCATAGTCTTCACCTAAAGCTGTTTGGGTAATTAGATGATTAAATATGCGATCACCGTCGAGGCCCAAATACGCTTTGGTTTTTTGCTCGGTTAGTAATCTGTTTTGCGCTGTTTGAACCGAACGCATGATCGGCGTATTCCCACTTTCATCTTTGTAGATACCGACACCTAAGTCCAACTTATGACTTCGCGGGTCTTCGCGGTAAGCCGCGTTTAGAGCCAAAATTTTATCGGGTGCAGATGCGGGCAATGATTCAAACATTAAATTTCCGATTAACTGATTTTTTGATGGTGGTATGGATCTTTTTGTAATCTAGGTCTTCACTCTTCGATGACAATTCGATTGTTAATAACACGAACAGGCACGATATCAAGGTTGCAGCCAACACCCAATCCTTCAACGCCTTCACCCGTTTCGATATCGAAGCTTGCGCTGTGATTGGTGCAGCGTAGCATAGTTCCATCAGAAGAAAGCAGCTTATCACCTTTGTAATCAAGAGGCAGATATTGGTGCGGGCATGCGTTGACAAACACATGCAATCGTTCATTTTTCCGAACGATCAGGAGCGGAAATCCATCCAGATCTATTGTTAGTGTATTTTGATTTTCGACATCTGAGAAATTGCAGATATCAGTGCCGGATGCAGGCGCGTTGGGGTAACTTTTCCATGCATCCGACATCAGTTTTATTCGGCTGCCAAAACGCCGCGTTGAATTTGGTCTTCTTCAATAGATTCAAACAGTGCCTTGAAGTTGCCTTCACCGAAGCCATCGTCACCTTTGCGTTGAATGAATTCAAAGAAGATCGGGCCGATTACGGTTTTGGAGAAAATTTGCAGCAGAATGCGCGTTGCGCCTCCGTTGACCACACCTTCGCCATCAATAAGAATGCCGTGTTTTTTCATGCGATCTAAAGGTTCTTCATGATCCTTCACACGGTCATGTGATTTTGCATAATAAAGATCAGGAGGTCCGGGCATGAACTTGACACCATTGGCTGCAAGCGTGTCGGTACCTTGGTAAATATCGTTTGTGGCGATGGCGATATGCTGAATGCCTTCACCTTTATATTCCTTCAGGTATTCCTCAATCTGACTTGTATCGTCTGAACTTTCATTGATTGGAATACGAATTTTCCCGCAAGGTGATGTCAATGCGCGACTGGTGAGGCCAGTAAGCTTACCTTTAATATCAAAGAATCGTATTTCTTTGAAGTTAAAGGCTTCGTCATAAAATTTATACCACGTATTCATATTACCTCGCATTACGTTATGCGTAAGGTGATCCAGATAGAAAAAACCTGCACCTTCTGGCTTAGGGTCGCGTTCAGATATCCAGTTATAGTCCTTATCATAAGGCGAGCGACCTTCATCATATTCGTCTATGAAATACAATAGTGAACCACCGATGCCATAAACAGCTGGCGCATCTATGGTTTTATCAGAACCTGTATATTCTTCTGCGCCATAATCCTTAGCGCATTTTAACGCGTTTTGTGCGTCAACAACGCGCCAAGCCATAGATGGTGCGCAAGGGCCGTGTTCTTCAACAAACCGGGATGAGGGTGTGTTTGGTTCGCGATTGACGATGTAATTCACATCACCTTGACGAAATAATGAAATATCTTTTGTTTTGTGCCGAGCAACTTCGACAAACCCCATTGATTGAAACAATGGTTCAAGTTTGTCTTTTTCCGGATGGGCGAATTCTACAAATTCAAAACCATCGGTGCCTGCAATGTTTAGTTCATCAATTTTTGCTTTTGGAGCGTCGTGAGGAAATGGACCCATGATCTACACCTAATATTGTAAGCGTGGATCCGTGCCCATCCAGCGCAAAAATAACGTTCCCGGCCCGCGGGTTGGTGATTGCTTCAAATGGTTTGTTGAGAAGCTAGATGAGATTAAATTAGCAAATAATCATGCGAAGTCAAGATTAATGATGTGAAATACATGTAACAATGTATTAAATTTTGCTTTAATCCATTCTTGTTGATGGTTACACATAAGATAGCCATTTGCATAACTCGCAGAATTATAGTGGATGACAAGGTATATTGAGGCCCCGGAAATGAATCTCACAAGTGATAATTTAAATAGGCAACTTGAAAAAGTTAAGAAACTGGAGTCGCTGAAAACTTTTCAATTGGCGCGGTTAAGCAAAATGCTTGAGCATCATGGGCAGTCTTTGATTGAGGATTCTAATATTAATCTTACCGGTTACCGCATGCTTGTTATCATTGATATTTTTGAGGAAATAACTCTGTCAGATCTCAGCCGCGTTATGCTTATCGACGGTGCACAAATAAGTCGGGCAGCTAAAGACCTTGTCGCGAAGAATTATATTGAATACCGCGCCGTTCCTGGCAATCAGAGAAAAAAATTCCTCGCTCATACTGCTGAAGGTTCAAAACTGTTGCAAATTTTAAAGCCCCGCTTTGCAAAGAGAGAAGCAGATATTGAGAAGATATTGAAAAATGAGGGGGTTCATGAGATGTGGACCGGGCTCAATCTCATAACAGATTTCATCTCGCAAGATTTGTAGGCTACACGTTGTATCTTGCATATGTAAATCCACTGTACACTTGGATAAATTCCTGACGTCCATTCGATGATCGCCAAATTATATGAAAATGCTTGTACTTTACTAGTTACATTTGTTATAGTTACATATGCAACGAAATGAGGAAGCAGCTATGTCGCATTCGAATATAATGGAATATATGCCTGGATTTGGTAATGATTTTGAATCCGAAGCGCTGCCGAACGCGTTGCCGCAAGGGATGAACAGCCCGCAGAAGTGCGAATATGGTTTATATGCAGAACAGCTTTCCGGTACGGCATTTACAGCACCTCGTGGCCAAAATGAACGAACCTGGTGTTATCGCATCAGACCTTCGGTTAAACATACAGGCAAATTTAACAAAATTAATATGCCATATTGGAAATCGGCTCCGACTATTGAAGAGGATGTTATAAGTCTTGGTCAATATCGGTGGAATCCGGTTCCCCATGCTGAGCAAGATACAACATTTGTTACAGGTATGCGCACTATGACAACTGCTGGTGATGTGAACACCCAAGTTGGTATGGCTGCACATATTTACCTTGCCACGAAGTCGATGACGGACGAATATTTCTATTCCGCCGACAGCGAACTTCTCGTGATACCTCAAGAAGGGCGCCTGCGTTTTGCAACGGAGTTGGGGATTATTGATTTAGAGCCAAAGGAAATTGCAATTCTGCCAAGAGGACTTGTCTATCGTGTTGAAGTGCTTGAAGGTCCGGCGCGTGGATTTGTATGTGAGAATTATGGTCAGAAATTCGATATGCCTAATCGTGGTCCAATTGGAGCTAACTGTTTGGCAAATCCAAGAGATTTTAAAACGCCAGTTGCAGCATTTGAAGATCGAGATGTTGTTTCGAAAGTTATCGTAAAATGGTGTGGCCAATTTCATGAAACAACAATTGGCCATTCACCTTTAGATGTTGTTGCATGGCATGGTAATTATGCGCCGTGCAAATATGACCTACGAACATTTAGTCCGGTTGGGGCGATCTTGTTTGATCACCCAGATCCGTCAATTTTTACTGTTTTGACCGCGCCATCTGGTGTTGAAGGAACGGCAAATATTGATTTCGTTCTTTTCCGTGAACGTTGGATGGTTGCTGAAAACACGTTTCGCCCGCCATGGTATCATAAGAATATCATGTCGGAACTTATGGGTAATATTTATGGGATTTATGATGCCAAGCCTGAGGGATTTGTTCCAGGCGGGATGAGCTTGCATAACATGATGTTACCTCATGGTCCGGATGCTCCGGCATTTGAAGGTGCTACAAATGCAGAGTTGCAAGCTGAAAAACTAGATAATACGATGTCATTCATGATTGAAACTCGTTTCCCTCAACATCTAACTAAATTTGCCGCGCAAGAAGCGCCGATACAAGATACATATCAAGATTGCTGGAATGACATTGAGAAGAAATTTGATGGCACTCCGGGCACAAAATAAACCAGACGTCTAAGAACACGATAGGATTTGTGAATATGAAACTAGCTACGTTAAAAAATGGTACCCGCGATGGTGTCCTTGTTGTCGTATCCAAAGATCTAACCCAGTGCACAACAGTTGGCCATATCGCGCCAACTCTGCAATCTGCCTTAGATAATTGGCAGACAGTTGCTCCGAGATTGGAGCGCGTTGCGCAAGGGCTAGAAACAGGCGGTCAACCTGTTCAGCGGTTCCATGAGAATGAAGCTATGTCGCCATTACCTCGCGCTTATCAATGGGCAGACGGGTCAGCCTATGTCAATCATGTCGAATTGGTTCGAAGAGCGCGAAATGCAGAAATGCCGCCTAGCTTTTGGACAGATCCTTTGATGTATCAGGGCGGTTCAGACACATTTTTATCTCCCCGCGACCCGATTTCAGCCATTGATGAAGCTCATGGCATTGATATGGAAGGTGAAGTGGCTGTTGTGGTTGATGACGTTGCCATGGGCGCGACACCAGAAGAAGCGGCAAAATCTATTCGTCTGATTATGCTTGTAAATGATGTTTCATTGCGGGGATTAATTCCGGCTGAACTTGGCAAGGGGTTTGGCTTTTTCCAATCAAAGCCATCATCTGCATTTTCTCCAGTTGCGGTAACGCCAGAAGAATTAGGTGATGCTTGGAAAGATGGAAAAGTACATCTACCCTTATGCGTTGACTATAATGATGCACCATTTGGACGCGCAGATGCGGGTGTTGATATGACATTTGATTTTGGGACTCTCATCGCACATGCTGCTAAAACTCGCCCGTTGGGTGCTGGTGCGATCATCGGATCAGGTACAGTTTCAAACAAGCTAGATGATGGACCGGGCACTCCGATCAAAGACGGTGGTGTCGGCTATTCCTGTATTGCTGAAATCCGCATGATCGAGACAATCAATGATGGCAAGCCAAGTACGAGCTTTATGAAGTTTGGTGATACGGTTCGTATCGAAATGAAGGATCGAAATGGGGCATCCATCTTCGGCGCAATTGAGCAAGTTGTACAAAAATATGGGTGAGATCGTACTATATGATTACTGGCGTTCATCCGCCAGTTATCGGTTGCGTATTGCACTTAATCTTCTTGAATTGGATTATAAAACGGTCTCTGTTGATCTTTTAAAGAAGGATCATAAATCAGATGAACACCTGAGTAGAAACCCGCAAGGTCTGGTGCCTGTTCTCGACATTGATGGACAACAGTTTACGCAGTCACTTGCTATACTCGATTATTTACGCAAAACACGTGGGTTATTTTTATATTCGGAAGATGCTGCACAAAGAGCAAAGGTAACCGCACTTGCACACGTTTTGGCTGTTGATGTTCATCCTGTTTGTAATTTGGGTGTTGTTGCTCATGTTTCACAGATATTGCCAGAGCAGGAAAATGTACGGGAAGATTGGATGGAACATTTCATATCTAAAGGTTTATATGCCTTTGAATCTTTGTTATCCGACATAAAGTTGACGCCATTTATCGACGGCGGAAAGCCCGGCATTGCAGAAATCTGCCTTATCCCGCAGCTCTATAATGCAGATAGATGGAATGTAGATTACTCTGATTGTCCGAATATAATTAGCCTTGCAACTGCATGTGGGGAACTGGATGCTTTTGTTCGTGCTCAGCCGGAACAAGTTCACACTTCGTAATCGTATGATTTGGATTGAGAAAGCATGAAGAAATTAGGAATATCTGAATTTGAACTTAGTTCCTTCTTGCCATTTGAGCTTTATCAAGCTTCGGAAGTGTTAAGCCAATCCTTTGCTAAAATATATCGAGATCGATATGATATCACGCGAGATGAATGGCGTGTCTTTGCGCATCTCGGCCAAGGAGATATATTAAATTTTACCGAGATAAGTGAAGCCTCCAAACTCAATAAAACCACCGTGTCACGCGCTGTTTTCAAGCTCGAGAAGCGCAACTGGATATCTCGATCTTTCGACAGTAGGGATCGCAGAATTCAGTACCTTTCACTGACTGATCTTGGGACAAAAGTTTATAAAGAGCTGTCTGACGCCGCCTTGATTTTTAATCAGCACCTAATAGATCGGTTAGGTGAAGGTGATTATCGGACGGCTGTTTCCGCGTTGCAAAAACTTCAAAATCTCGATTGAGTTCAGTATTTTAAGGGTGTCGTGACTTGGTGAAACACTCAGAAAACCTCAAGTCATTTCCTTGAATAGTACATTTTGATTAAGCAGGAACTTTGATAGTAACGGTTGGCAGGCGCCACCAATTACGCGTGCGTTATGCCCGACTATTCCCTCAAGAACATTTGGGCTATTCAGGCCGCGCGTATCAAGGCTTTCTAATTCTATCTTTATGGCCTCCACAATTCGATGTCGGATTTGTGAGGGAAATGCTCCGTCAATTATAGCGGCTTCAAAATCTATAACCGCGCATGATGCAACGATAGCTCTAGCCAGATGGCGCGCTGTGTTCTCAATCCAGTCATCTAAGAAGATTCCAAGACCGTCCCACGCTTTGGCAGAATGCCAAAGGGGTGAACGATCAATGCCTTCGGATTGAAGTTTTTTTTCTAATGTGAAAATCGAGGCGTGATCGATCAGCGTCGTAATCTTGCCATTCTCATCAATTGCCGGCATTGGTCCAAAGACGCCCGCATTGCCTGTACGACCGGAATATACTGAGTGATTTAGAACAATGCCGCCACCAACGAATGTGCCGATAAAGAAATAAACGAAATCACTAAGCTCTAACCCGTGACCAAAAACGAGCTCTGCACCACATGCGGCTGTGGCATCGTTTTGTATGAATATCGGATATGAAAAGAGTGAAGATAACTCGACTTTGAAATCAAAGTTACGCCACGCGTCCATTTCATTTTGTGGCGCGTTTATTTTCTCCGCCCAATTCCAAAGCTCAAATGGCATTGAAACGCCAATTCCTGAAATTCTGCTTCGCTGTTTTGAGCTAAAATGCTGACATAATTGTTTAATGCCAGCGTCAGCAAATTTCAAAATGTCCTGTGGGAGGGGATATTGATAAGTGGATGTCAGTTTGCCTAGTTCTCTACCGAGAAAATCAACCAAAACTAAATCTGCACTTCTGCGGCCAATTTTCAAGCCAACTGAATATGCCCCATCAGGTTTAAGTGACATGGGAACAGAAGGTTGCCCGACTTTTCCTTTTTGTGGTGTGCCTTTTAAAAGTAACCCATCCTTCTCAAGGCTGCGCATAATCACAGATACGGTCTGAGGTGTTAATCCTGAGCGCTTTGCAATTTCTGATTTTGGAAGACTGCCATGGCGCCGCACGAGGGATAGAACGAGGCGCTCGTTGTAAGCGCGGACGCGCACCTGATTGGCTCCACCGCTTGGATCAGCTGCTTTTTGGATTGGTTGTTGTTCTACAAAAGACAATTTATTTCCTCATTCCAATTCTTATAAATACCCTGATACTTCTCGTCCAATCATTTGCTATGGTTTATTACTACTATTACGCAGATCAATTAATAAATCAATTGGATTTATTAATTGACAAGTCGTATTTTGTTGTGTTTATTTGTGAAAAGGAAGAGCAGAATGATGACCTGCGGGCTGTCTAAATTTGTTCAATCCATCACGGCTGAAAGTGGTTTTTGGCCGGTTATGATTTTTCGGGAGGAATCGATATGAAAAAATCAATTATAAAGGCAAGTCTTGCTGCATTGGCACTTACAGCGATGTCTGCAACAAGTTCATTTGCAATGGATAAAGTTGGCGCGTGTTTGATTACTAAAACAGATACGAATCCATTCTTTGTTAAAATGAAAGAAGGTGCAACTGCGAAAGCTGAAGAGCTTGGCATCGAATTAAAATCATTTGCTGGTAAGGTTGATGGCGATCATGAAACTCAGGTTGCAGCTATTGAAACGTGTATTGCAGATGGTGCGAAAGGTATCCTTTTAACTGCATCTGATACATCTTCAATTGTAACGGCAGTTACTCAAGCCCGTGATGCTGGTCTTGTTGTTATTGCACTTGATACTCCGCTTGAGCCAATTGATTCAGCCGATGCTACATTTGCAACAGATAATTTCCTTGCTGGCGAACTTATCGGCCAATGGGCTGCTGCTAAACTTGGCATGGAAGCAAAGAACGCGAAGATTGCAATGCTTGATTTGGCTGTAAGCCAACCGTCTGTTGGCGTACTGCGTGATCAGGGCTTCCTCAAAGGTTTTGGTATCGATCTTGGCGATCCTAATAAATGGGGCGATGAAACAGATTCGCGCATCGTTGGCAATGACGTGACCGCAGGTAATGAAGAAGGTGGTCGTAAAGCCATGGAGAACCTTCTTGCAAAAGATCCAATGATCAATGTTGTTTACACAATTAATGAGCCTGCTGCTGCTGGTGCTTACGAAGCACTTAAATCAATTGGTCGTGAAAATGATGTTCTGATTGTGTCTGTTGATGGTGGGTGCCCGGGCGTTGCCAACGTTAAAGATGGTATCATCGGTGCAACATCGCAACAATATCCGTTGCTAATGGCATCTCTTGGTATTGAGGCAATTGCTGCATGGGCAAAAGATGGGACGAAGCCTGCGCCGACACCAGGAAAAGATTTCTTTGACACAGGTGTTGCATTGGTGACAGATCAAGCAGTTGATGGCGTTGAGTCAATTAATGTTCAGGAAGGCATGGATCGTTGCTGGGGCTAATTGCTCTTAAGTATATTATGTGATCATCTATAGGGCGGCCCGTTAACGCGAAAATAACAGGCCGTCCTAATTTTTGACCTAAATTTACCGAAATCACGATAGGTACCAACATGACTGAACCTCAAGATTTTGAAAAAGTTATTAAAGATAGCCCGCAGTCAGTTGCTGATTTCAGCGAAGACCATCAAGGGTTTGCCCATCGGTTGCATGTGTTTTTACATCAAACCCCATCTGCGGTACCCCTTATCGTACTTGTTATTTCTATAGCTATTTTTGGAATTTTACTGGGATCGAAATTTTTCTCCCCGTTTGCATTAACTTTGATCCTTCAGCAAGTTGCGATTGTCGGGATTGTTGGTGCTGCGCAATCCCTTGTGATTTTAACCGCCGGTATTGATCTATCCGTCGGCGCGATCATGGTTTTATCATCCGTCGTCATGGGGCAATTTACCTTTCGCTATGGTTTGCCTGTAGAAATTGCGGTCGCAGCTGGTCTGGCGGTCGGAACGATTTGCGGGTACATAAATGGTTGGTTGATCGCGGTGATGAAGCTTCCTCCATTTATTGTAACGCTTGGAATGTGGCAAATTATTCTTGCAACAAATTTCCTTTATTCCGCTAATGAAACTATCCGAAGTCAGGATATCGCCAAGAATGCTCAGTTGCTGCATTTCTTCGGTGAGAAAATTAAGGTCGGAGGCGCTGTCTTTACCTATGGCGTAATCTTCATGGTTCTGTTGATTATCCTGCTTGCTTATATGCTGAGGGAAACTGCCTGGGGACGGCATGTCTATGCCGTTGGTGATGATCCTGATGCGGCTGAACTCTCTGGCGTTCGGGTGAAACGCACGCTTATCTCGGTATATGCCCTTGCGGGTCTTATATGTGCCTTTGCGGGATGGGCACTTATCGGTCGCATTGGTTCTGTTTCCCCCACATCAGGGCAATTATCAAATATTGAATCTATCACGGCGGTGGTGATTGGTGGTATTTCACTCTTTGGTGGTAGAGGCTCCATTTTGGGTATGCTATTCGGCGCGCTCATAGTTGGTGTGTTCACTTTGGGGCTGAGACTTCTGGGCGCAGACGCACAATGGACTTACCTGCTTATAGGGGCTTTGATTATTGGTGCCGTAGCTCTGGATCAGTGGATTAGAAAGGTGGCAGGATGATTATGTTAGAAGTGGTCCACCCTCTTGATGGGAAACCCATCTGCCGGGTTGTCGGCAAAGCCTCCTTGGATCAATGGATCAGAAAGGTAGCAGGATGATGGGAGATAAGCATATGGAACCAATTCTCACCGGTCGTAATCTTGTTAAGCGATACGGCAAAGTGACAGCACTTGATCATTGTGATTTTGATCTGTACCCGGGTGAAATTCTTGCGGTTATCGGCGATAATGGTGCTGGTAAATCAACGCTTATTAAGGCTGTTTCAGGTGCTGTTACGCCAGATGAAGGCGAGATATTCCTTGATGGAAAATCGGTACATTTTACCTCCCCTATTCAGGGGCGGGAACATGGAATTGAAACAGTTTATCAAACGCTTGCCATGTCGCCTGCATTATCAATCGCTGATAATATGTTTATGGGCCGTGAATTGCGCAAGCCCGGCATTATGGGTGATTTATTCAGACGCCTTGACCGCAAGAAAATGGAAGAGATTGCACGGGAAAAGCTTTCCGAGTTGGGACTTTTAACAATCCAGAATATCAATCAGGCTGTTGAGACTTTATCCGGTGGGCAAAGACAAGGCGTTGCCGTTGCGCGCGCGGCGGCATTTGGTTCAAAAGTTATCATCATGGATGAACCGACGGCGGCGCTTGGTGTTAAAGAATCGCGAAAAGTCATGGAACTGATCCAAGATGTAAAATCAAAGGGCATCCCAATTGTGCTTATTTCACACAACATGCCACAGGTCTTTGAAGTTGCTGATCGAATTCATGTTCACAGACTTGGCAAACGTTTGTGCGTTATCAATCCGAAAGACTATACAATGTCGGATGCTGTTGCATTTATGACAGGCGCAAAAGAGCCAGAAATTGCTTAATTGAATATGGAACTTCCTGAGCTGAAATCGCATATATTGGAGCTGGCAAAAGATAAACAGCGTTTTATAGTTGGCATTGCTGGACCACCAGCCTCGGGGAAGTCGACACTGGCTGAATCCCTTTGTCAGAATATTAATAATTCTGTTGTTGTTCCTATGGATGGATTTCACCTGCCTAACGATGTGTTGGAACAAAGGGGTGTGCTCGAACGCAAAGGTGCACATTTCACATTTGATGCCGAGGGCTTTATCCAACTGGTAAATCAAATCAGGAACGCTGAAAAACTTGTCGAAGTTCCTGAATTTGACCGTTCTCAAGATAAAGTTGTGTTCAATAAGCTGACGGTAAGTTCTGAAAATAGGATCGTAATTATCGAAGGCAATTATCTTTTTTTAGATGAAGAGCCTTGGTCAGCGCTAAAGTCAATGTTTGATGTGAGCATATGCATTTCCCCACAATTGGAGGAGATAAAACGACGATTGCTAAAACGCTGGCTTGACCACGGATATTCTGAATCCGATGCCCTGCGAAAAGTTCAGTCAAATGATCTGCCCAACGCGCAATATATTCTCGAGCATTCTAGTACTTCTGACATTATGTTAAATGGCTAGAAGAACTTAAATCAAAGTGAGTGGTGACCCCGGCAGGTTCTTGGAAACGACTGTAAATCAGTGTTTTGGGGGAAAGTGTGTAATGCACTCACTATTGTCCGTGTTCAATCGTTTCCGATCACCTAGTTAGCGTTTGATTAGTAGAGGTGTTGACAATTTTGGTAACAAAATATCTATTCTATTGGAAGTTGTAGTGATGAGGGATCGCAAACATGAAAATGCATTTCAGGGCCTCGTTGTCTGTGGCATTGCTGGGCACATTGATTTCACTTGGGGCTGGAGTATTTTCCGCAATTGAACTTCAAGACATATATAAGGCGGTGGTGCTTTCTGTATTGATTGAAATTGTTTTGTTGTTGGCGGCTTTGGGTGTTCTTATTTTTGAGCTGAAATCTGAATTTCATTCGTGGTTATCTTCACTCATAACATTGATAAGAGCATCAAGTAATTTCTCTAGCACAAAGGATGAGATTTTCCGCGAACGATACGACAATATAATGATAGAGCTGAATGAACTTTGTGAAGGAAGATACTCGCTGTCGAATATAAGCGAAGTTTATGACGACGATATAAGATCAATTCGTTTGTTGCAGAAAGGAGATACTTTGCGTTCAATGTGTCCCGTTCAGGGCACCGCGAAGGATGCTGAGAAACAACTAAGCAACAAGAACTTTATTGCTTCAATGGAGGCGCACTATCGTGCAGCTGATAGAAAGGCAAACATTCATCGTATTTATATATTTGAATCAAGCGCGACATTTAAAAGTGATCTGGTTCAAAACCATTTGATGAACTCGGCCTTTCTTCCAAGTTCTTCCACAAAAGAACGGCTACTAAGTGTGTCAATCATATTATTGGATGACGATAGATTTCATGATGCACGTGAGCTTCCTCACGACTTCATAATTTTTGGTGATAGGAAGGTATCAGTGGGGAGAATAGCGCAAGATTCTCGCGTGGCTGGGGGTGATGTTTTTGTTGATCGGCAGTCTGTTGCAAAATACCGAATGGAATATGACCGATTGTTACGTATTTCAGAGGATTACGAAAAATTTGAGCTACAAAAAAGTTGATGTGCTGGACTGGCCTGATACCTCCATCATTGGAGAGGTATTTCATGAAATCAGAAAAGTATCCTCTCTTGATATTGAGTTTCCATTTTCAGTCCAGTTGCTAGAAAATCCAAAATATTCAGTTCTTGGCAGAAATTTACTCATTTTCCCGGGAGCAGTAGATGGCACTCTTCACGACTATATTCATATTTTGTTGGGTAGGAGTTTTCTTCCATTGGATGAAGCCGTGGTCGTGGGGTGTTGCATGGGATCAACTGGAAAGATGTCGAAAATTCAAACTGATTTATTTACTTTTTTGGCAAGCACTATTTATCCGACTTTCTATCGCTTCACCTCTTCGGAAAAAAAGTTGTTTGAATGGGCGGTCTCGCTGGGAAGTACTTACTGCAAATGTGATTTAAGTAAAATTGAAAAGAGTAAACTAGCAAAAATGACCATATCCGAAGCCAGAGATTATTGTTTGTCAGATTGGCAACAGGTTTTGAAGTTTTATAAAGCAGAAGCTAGGCGATTTCCGGACGAAATTTCTTCTGCACGCCTACTAAATTATATACAAAGCTGAGCGCATGCACCGTATTGGCACGTAAGTTCACTTCTCCCCAGCTGCGTTAACTGAATATTGTAATTCCAACACAATAAGGGTGGTGATCCCGGCAGGATTCGAACCTGCGACACCAGGATTAGGAATCCTGTGCTCTATCCCCTGAGCTACGGGACCAGATGATTGTATTCGCACACAATCGGATAATATGTTACCCCATAATAATATTTTCGAAACAATACAATCGCCCAAAACACAATTGACGATGTAATCAAGATGATTTCAGATTTAAATTTCGGTTTGCCGCTTGAGTATCAGCTTATGCCTGATTGGTTTGATGCGCATAATATAAAAGCCGATACAGAAGATAAAAATGCTAGCTTGCTGGAAACTCTTTCCGCCTATGATGTAAAGTCAGTGCTTGATATGACCTGCGGAACCGGCAGTCAGGTGTTTCATTTATCCAAGCATGATTTTGATGTGATTGGGTCAGATTTCAGTCCAGAGCTTTTGAAAATTGCGCGCGAAAAATCAAAAGCTTTGGGCAAAAATCTCTCGTTTATCGATGGTGATATGCGCGATATTCAAGTTGGGCGATTTGACGCGGTCATCACAATGTTCAATGCTATTGGACATGTATCCAAACATGATTTTTTAAAAACGATCGGCAATGTGCGCAACAATCTCAAGCCCGGTGGGTTTTATGTCTTTGATATCTTTAACTTGGAAGCGATGAGCGATGATGCCATAAAATCCCTGGAGGTTGTTCAGGAAAAAGAAGTCGGAAGTGCGCGTTTTCATCAACATCAAATCTCACAGATTGATCATGAAAGAGGTTTGATGATCTCGACGGATCATTATGATATTCATTGGCATGATGGACGACGAGAGCAGTGCCAAAATACCTTTATGTTACAAATCTATACAGCTGACGAGTTGAAAGATTTATTACAGCAATCTGGTTTTGCGGTTGTCAAACAAACCGAGCTCGATGGATCGGAGTTAATCGACGATAAATCGCTGGAAATTTTAACAGTCGCAAAAAAGTTGAGCTGATGTCAGTTCTACTGTGAGAAGCGTTAAAATGCCTGTTATGCCAGCATAAGTTGATATTAAAATGTTATTAAAATCTTATGCGAGTGCTCGCTCTGCAAGTTTAACCCAGTACGAAACACCATAGGGTATAGCTTCGTCATTAAAGTCATATGCTGCGTTGTGAAGTGCGGGTGTATCGCCGTTGCCCATCATAATATACGTGCCTGGTCGCTGTTCGAGCATGTAGGAAAAATCTTCGGCGCCCATGTTTGGTGCAGCCATTCTGTTGACCTTATTTTCGCCGACAATTTCGGCTGCAATATCAGCGGCAAAATCTGTTTGCGTGTTGTGATTGACAGTCACTGGGTAGTTCCGTTTGTAGTGAACCTCTGCTGCCATGTCATAACTTGCCGCAATATTATTGGCGATGCTTTTAAGGCGCGTTTCGGCAAGATCACGTAACTCGTTTTTGAGGGTTCGTATTGTCCCGGAAATAACAGCCTGTTCGGGCAGTACATTCATGGCCGTTCCAGCGTGAAATTTTGTCACTGAAATAACCAGACTTTCAAGCGGGTTGGTGTTTCGTGATGCGACTGTTTGCAGGGCCGTTACCACATTAGCACCTGCCACAATTGTATCTGTTGCAGTATGTGGATATGCGGCATGACCACCGCGCCCCGTCAGTGTTATCTCAAACTCATCAGTGGATGCCCAAATTGCGCCGTGGCAAATGGCAAACTCGCCAACCGGGATACCGGGCATATTATGCATTGCAAAAACTTCATCAATAGCAAATGTGTCGAGCATGCCATCGTCGATCATTGCTTTTGCACCTGCGCCACCCTCTTCAGCAGGTTGGAAGATTAGAGCGACGGTGCCTTTGAAATTGCGTGTTGAAGCGAGGTGTTTGGCCGCTCCTAAAAGCATAGATGTATGGCCATCATGCCCGCAAGCATGCATCTTGCCCTTTGTTTTGGATGCCCAAGGCTTGCCTGATATTTCTTCAATCGGAAGTGCATCCATATCCGCGCGAAGGCCGATGGTTTTGCCGGGGCCACCATTTCCCCTAATAAGCGCAACAAGGCCTGTTTTACCCAAGCCTGTTGTGATCTCATCCACGCCAAACGATCTTAGTTGCTCTTCAACAAATTTCGCTGTTTCAAACACATCATATTGAAGTTCAGGGTTTTGGTGGAGTTTACGCCGCCAATCCGTAATTTCGACATGGAGTTCGTTTAAGCTGTTGAGTATAGGCATAAGAGATCCTTGATGGATTTTATTTATTGCGTAATATGGTGCACAAGTATTAGTGTCGGGCGTAGATTCAATATTGATGGTTTAGTGTAAAAATCACTCAAACAAAACTGAAAACTGGGTTATGGGGTAAAAATGAATCGTTATACTCGGCTGTCTACCACGCAGTGGCTTCGAGCATTTGCTGTGGTCTTATCTGTGATCATATTTTCCAGTTTTAGTTTTCAAAGTACAGCCTTTGCTGGACCTTATATTACCGTTGATGCTGGTTCTGGCCGAGTTATCAACCACGATCAGGCATTTCAGAAGTGGTATCCTGCGTCAATTACCAAGATCATGACAGCCTATCTTGCTTTTAAGGCAGTAAAATCGGGTCGTTTAAGTATGAAATCAATGGTAACGATGAGCAAATATGCCGCATCTAAGCCGGCGAGTAAAATGTATTTTAAGCCGGGAACGCAGTTTACACTCGATTCCGGTCTTAAGTTTCTGTTGGTTAAATCTGCAAATGATGTAGCGGTTGCGATTGCTGAAACGATCAGTGGTTCGGAGCAGGCATTTGTTAATCTTATGAATAGGGAAGCCAGACGTATTGGTATGATATCCACGCGCTTTGCTAATCCTAACGGTTTACCTGGTGGAACTCAGTATACAACAGCGCGAGATTTAGCCGTGCTTGCCGTGACTGTGCGCCGTGAATTTCCACGTTATCAGTCATATTTTTCGTTGGAGGGTTTTTCAACGGGTAAGAAAAAGTACACAAATTATAACCTGCTATTAGGTCGTTTTGCCGGTGCTAATGGTATGAAAACAGGATTCATTTGTGCGTCTGGTTTCAATCTAGTTGGTTCCGCCACACGCGGTGGTAAAAGCATTATCACTGTAGTTTTGGGTGCAAAAAGCCAAGAGGCGCGGGCTGAACTTGCCGCTGAGCTGTTGCAGGCCGGATTTAGAGGCAAGCGGACAAATGCTAAACTATCAACACTTCAGCCCTACGGCGCAACTCGCAACCAACTAGCCAATATCCGCAATCAGATTTGCACTAAAGAAGCTCGAGCTGCCCGCTATGATGGGCGCGATGTTGAAGGGAAAATGGTGCTTAAATCACCATATATAAAGGCAATGCGTCGTGAACCAAGGGTTGTTTCCGCACCGTTTAGCGCTGTTGTCGCAGCAAGTGCAAAATTGCCGAGATCAAGAAATGTTCCTATTCCTGCACCACGTCCCAAACGCTAATTTTTCAAAAAAACCGACCTTACATATGCTAGGATTAGTATCGTTGCAAATGTAAAGGCTAATGCAGTTATCATATGTTCAACATTTGATAGATGCAGCGCTATCTTTACCTTGGATAGCCAAAGGCCGACTTGAAACTGAATATTGATGATAATCATGTTTCCCCAAATGCCAAAACCTTGCCGACCCATGATTGTATCGATGCTATAGGCTAGGAAGAAACTGAGAATTAATGTCAAGGAAAGTGCTGAGAAACCAGCTCCGGTATTAAGATCAAATAACATATAACCGCCCTTATGGTCGGCCCCCATGCGTTAGTTTATCATTTTTTGATCGATCAGGAGGGTAAATAATGTAATCTGCTTGCCGGTATTTTAAGTTAATCGTTAAAAGTTGAACTTTAGCGTTAATATATTGTTATTCGGTGCGTCTTTGCAGCACATTCGGCTTATGCAATTTTCTTGCTATGCGTAATTGATCGAACTACCGCATTACTGCGTAAGAACATTAAGATAGGATATTGAAATGGACATGGCTACAATCACTTATGGTCTGGCAATTATTTTTATGATCGCGGTTGCCGTGGTCTTGGTACGTGGCCTCATTAATATGGTGCGTGCCGGCGATGGAAATCTGTCTAATAAGCTCATGCGTATGCGCATTCTTTTGCAAGCAATCGCTGTGGTTTTGATTGTAGCAACGCTTTGGCTAACCGGCGGAGGGCGCTAATCCATGGTAACGCTGAATAAGATTTATACGAAGACGGGCGATGATGGCACGACGGCTCTGGTTAGTGGTGAACGACGTGTAAAGCATGATTTACGTGTTGAAGCCTATGGCACCGTTGATGAGCTGAATGCTTTTATAGGTGCTGCCAGGCTGGATGTTGCTGATCCTCATGTCGACAATATGTTAAACCTTATCCAGAATGATTGCTTTGATCTGGGTGCTGACTTGGCTAATCCTCAAAGTGATTCTGACATGGAGTTTGAACCTTTGCGAGTTGTCGATACGCAAGTTTCCAAGCTTGAAGGATATATTGACGAACTAAATGCAGAGCTTTCTCCATTAAAGTCGTTTGTATTGCCAGGCGGATCGCGCGCTGCTGCAAACTTGCATCAGGCAAGAACGATTGCTCGTCGTGCAGAGCGTGTTGCTACACATTTGGCAGAACAAGCCAATGAGGAGGTTAATCCGCTGGCCATCAAATACTTAAACAGATTGTCAGATTTCCTATTTGTTGCAGCTCGATGGTGCAATAATAAGGGGGCTGATGATGTGCTTTGGATACCTGGCAAAAACCGCTGAGCATTTTACTTAAAATAAGGCACTTCAATAAATGATGAGTGTGCGTTAGGGTTGGTGTTCAAACCTCGGGCAGTTATATGTTTATACCTTTATATGATGATAACAAGCTGAATCACATTCGCTTTCAGTGGGTGACCTTAGCAATAATTATTTTAAATGTTCTGCTTTGGTTGCTTATGGCAGGGTTTGGTGAGGAAAGCAGCTTTAGCGCTTCAGTTGTTCTTGGTTTTGGTTTCATTCCTTCCATCGCCAGTGGTTTAACCGAACTTTCTCCAGAATTGCTCCTTTTTCCTGAATGGCTAAACTATGTCAGCTATGCCTTTGTACATGGAGGTTTTATCCACCTTGCAGGCAATATGGTTTTTCTTTGGGTTTTTAGCGATAATGTTGAAGATGCGATGGGGCACGTTCGCTTTGTTATTTTCTATTGTGTCTGTGCCGCTGCCGGGGCTTATTTTCATGGACTTTTACAACCAGAGTCCGATGCTCCGCTGATTGGAGCCTCTGGTGCTGCCGCAGGAATGGCATCTGCTTATTTGTTGCTACACCCTCGTGTTAGGATTTGGACGTTGGCATTTGGTCGAATTCCACTACCGTTGCCAAGCTACATTATGATTGGATTATGGATTCTGTTTCAGTTTTACATGCTAATAACGGATTTTGATGGTCAGGTATCCTGGGGTGCACATGTAGGTGGTATTCTCGCAGGAGCTGTTTTGGTTTTCTTCATGAAGCGAAAGTCCGTCAAGCTTTTCCAAAAACCTCGCCTCTTAGATGAAATTCCTGAAAATGATGAGGAGCGAGCGACTTTGGGTTGAAAACCTAATATGCTGATTCTAATCTCTCAGGAATAAAGATAATGATTAGTTAACCATAACATTTTAAGCTTTGCCATCAGGCATAGTTGGTGAGTGATATGGGTCTAAAAGATAATAGCTTAAAGCAAGCACGTCGCATGATGATGGGTATGCGCGCAGGCTATATTGTTGCTTTGTCTGTAATGGTTGTCATGTGTGCAATGCTCTATCTTGAGCAACGTGAGAATGAAAATCGTATAAAAAATACTGTAGAGCTCTCCAATAAACTAAGTGCTGTGAGTAATGGATTCACCCGCGCAGCTAAACTTTCATATGTGACGATCAGAACTTATTCATCAAATGCTGTTGATGAACGCATAAAGGGTATGACGTTTAAGGAGCGGATTGCCTTTTATAAAACAGCAGAACCCGAAATGAAAATTCGAATTGCAAAGACCACTGCAATCCGAATTATGGATAAACTTTATCACCAAACTTTGGACCTTGATGCCCTTTGGTGGCAAGCTCCCAAAGAGTTTAGACAAGAACTTATCGACAGAAATATTATTAATGCGAGCGCCAAGCCATTTTTTAAATATGAAGAAGTTGCGGAAAATATCCTGCTAAAACGAGCAAAATCAGAAGTGCATATGTATGTTGCAGCAAATAAATTTATCGATGAATATGAAAGCTTCATACAATCTCATATTGTTCGTGCTCAAGATTTTTTGAAGCGCTACCTATCAGATTTTGTCGAAAAACAATCAAATGAGCAGAGTGATTTCTTTCTGGTCATATTGACCGCTCTTGTAATTCTGGGTTTCTTTGTCTTTTTGCCAATTGATATCACATTAAGACGGCTCTTTTCCAAACTGGTCGAAAAGACAAATGTTGCTAATAAGGCGTTAAAGGAGGCCCAGGCAGCTGATAAGGCAAAATCGGAATTTCTAGCCACCATGAGCCATGAAATAAGAACGCCTATGAATGGTGTGCTGGGAATGGCGGAGCTGCTGTCTCGTACAGAATTAGATACACGCCAGAAGACCTTTTCTGATGTGATCATCAAATCCGGTAATGCACTTCTTGCGATCATTAATGATATTCTTGATTTTTCCAAAATTGAAGCCGCACAGCTATCACTGGTGGAAGCACCTTTTAATCTGTCTGAGTCCATAGAAGACATTACATCTTTAATGAGTGGAAAAGCAGCGGAAAAAAACATCGAATTATTGGTGAAGGTAGATCAAACAATTCCTCAATCAGTGATGGGAGATCAGGGAAGATTAAGGCAGGTTTTAACCAACCTTGTTGGTAATGCAGTCAAATTTACAGAAGAAGGGCATGTCTTTCTAAAAGCAACAATACAGCCATTACATTCAGAAGATAAAGACGACCATATTCGGATAGGTTTTGAAATCTCGGATACTGGTATGGGCATTCCAGAAGATCAAATCGGTTCGGTGTTTGAAAAGTTTAGTCAAGTTGATGGTTCAAAGTCTCGTAAGCACGAGGGTACAGGTTTGGGACTTGCCATATCTGCGCGGCTTATAGCGCTAATGGGAGGGAATATCAGAGTTACGAGTGAATTAAATGTGGGGTCTACATTCAGTTTCTCAATTGCCTTGCCGATTGACCAAGATGCAAAGAATGTTTCAGATCAACCTTTAGCAAAAGTTGCCCACTCACGTATCCTTATAATCGATGACAACAGCATTAATCGAGCTATCTTGACTGAATATTGTCAGGGATGGGGCCATGATTGTGTTGCCGTGGAAGCTGGTGCAATTGGTCTTAAATTTCTCGAGCATTCAGCACAGGAATTTAGCTCTCCTGTTGATATAGTAATTTTAGACTTCCATATGCCTGACATGAACGGAGCAGATGTTATTCGTGCCATTCGTGCCAATCCAGCTATAGCGAAAACACCAATTCTGATCTTATCATCCGTGGATCAAGCTGATGAACTTGCGGACTTGGGAGATATGGAGGTGGAAGGGTTCCTCACTAAACCTGCGCGTAACAATATTCTTCAGTCAACATTAAACTCAATTCTGAAAAAGAAAATGGTTAGAGAGAGCCGCGAGCAGGTCAGCACAGTTCAGTCAATTGTTGATAACAAACGAAAAGTTAGTACGAGACAATCAATCAAACCGGCATCTAATGACAAGCTACCTGAGGCTATACAACAAGAAGAGGGTGTGGAGCAGCTGGCGAGAAAATCTTCTCAGTTAACAGTACTTGTTGCGGAAGATAATGCTGTTAATCAAATTGTATTTACTGAGGCGCTTAAACAGTTTGAAAGAGACTTTATGATTGTTAGTGACGGCCTTGAAGCAGTAAAAGCATGGCAAGAAGAACGACCCAAAGTTGTTGTGATGGATGTCTCGATGCCAAATATGAGTGGTCATGAGGCAAGTGTAGAAATTCGTAAGATTGAGCAGAAACTGGGTCTAGAGCGAACGCCAATTATTGCTGTCACAGCGCATGCCCAAAAAAGCGATCGAGAAAACTGTCTAGAAGCCGGCATGGATGATTATATGACAAAGCCAATCTCACCAGAAATATTAAATGACAAGATTAGTCACTGGCTTGATGAACAGGGTTCTGAGGGTAAAGTTTCGGGTAATTCAGGCTGATGTAAACCATTCAACGTAAAACCTCTTGCCGCATTTGATGCAAGACACTACATATCAAAAAGAATTAAATTGATTTCGAATATTCTGACGTTGGTTAGATATATTGATGAAATCGACTATGGAGATATTTAAATGATAGCTGTATTTGCTACACTTGACGCTATTCTTGGATTTTATACCTATATCATTATCGGTAGTGTAATATTTTCTTGGCTTTATGCGTTTAACGTCATTAATTCTGGCAATCAGTTTGTGGGTATGATTGGTGAGTTCCTGCATAAGCTGACGGAGCCTGTGCTGCGGCCTATACGGAATATAATGCCGAATTTGGGTGGACTTGATATTTCTCCAATCGTTTTGTTGTTTGGCATTTATTTCATTCGTATTTTTCTGCAAACAACAGTTGCACCATTATTTATCTAATGAGTTGGGTACAAGGCCGGGGCGATGATAGTTCGTATTTGTTTTTGCGCCTAACACCCAATGCTCAACATGATGGCATCAACGGTATTTATGAACATGCGGATGGTAAGAATTATTTACAGATAAGTGTGCGAGCTGTGCCTGAAAATGGTAAAGCTAACAAAGCTGTTACAGTACTTCTTGCAAAAATATTGTCTATTGCAAGATCTGGCGTCAAACTAAAAAGCGGCTCAAAGAGCCGCTTTAAATGTATTCAGATTAATATGCCTGCCAGTTTGATAGAGCAGAAAATCGAATCTCGAGATATTTGATTACTATTTCTTTGCGCGTTCGATAGCTGCCACAATTAGCTCTCTTGCTGCCTCTGCACCCTTCCAATCACCAATCTTAACCCATTTTCCAGGTTCAAGATCTTTGTAGTGCTCAAAGAAATGCTGAATTTGTTTGACGGTTATGTCAGGTAAATCTTTTACATCATGCACATGCGCATAACGCTGTGTAACCGTTGGCGCCGGGACGGCAATAATTTTTTCATCCTCGCCAGAATTATCTTCCATAACGAGAACACCAATTGGGCGTACATTTATGACGCAACCTGGAACCAATGGACGTGTGTTACAAACAAGAACATCAATAGGGTCACCATCGTCAGACAATGTATGTGGGACAAATCCGTAGTTACCTGGGTATGTCATAGGTGTGTAGAGAAAGCGATCTACGACCAATGTGCCTGAATCCTTATCAAGCTCATATTTAATTGGATGGCCGCCAACTGGAACCTCAATGATCACGTTGACATCTTCTGGCGGATTATTGCCAATTTTAATTGCGTCTACTCTCATAGAAGGGAACTCCGGAATTATTGTAGAAATATTACAGCACCTTATTGCGTTGCAGCAAGGATTTGTAAAGTCTGAAAGTAGGAAAAAATTAAATCGTCTGAGATAGAGGGCAGGTTACCCTATGACCAGGCATAGGCAACTTTGCCAAATTCTTTTTCGTCAAATACTTCATGACCAATAGCAATTTGTTGACCGCCAAGTGCTTCGTAGAAGTTTACTGCACTCTGATTGTCTTGCAAACACCAGACCACGCAACCACGATGATCAAGTGAATTTAAATATCTGCGAGATTCTGTAAATAATTTACGACCTAACCCGATGCCCATAAATTCCGGGCGAAGGTATAATTCATATATCTCACCCTCTTGAGAAAGATTTCTGACGCGATTAACACCAAACGTCGTATAGCCAGCAACCTCTCCACCAACATCCACAACCATGACATTTGCTGAGCCGGTTATGGCGCGTTTCCACCATGATACATTTCTGCGTTCAAACATCTGGCGCAAAGTTATATGGGGAAGCAGACCATTATAAGTATAGGTCCAAGCTTGCTTATGAACATCTGAAACATCCACGCAATCTTCTATCTCGGCAGGTCTGATATCTATCGTAAGAGCATCCATGGTCTCAGTTAAAGAGATTTTCGCTCATTAGAAAAGTAGGAATTTTTATATAATAAAGCCCACCCACAGTTCTTTTTGTAGATGGGCTAAATTTGTTATTTTTTAGCTTGCACGTGATTTTTCGAAGCGTTTGCGCTCATGTGGATCCAAGTGGATCTTACGTAGTCGAATATTTGAAGGCGTAACTTCCATTAACTCATCATCTTGAATCCAAGAGAGAGCTTTTTCAAGCGTCATTTTAATTGGTGTTGTTAGTTTCACCGCATCATCTTTACCTGATGCGCGCATGTTTGTTAGCTTTTTGCCCTTCAGAATGTTGACTTCCAAATCATTCGGACGGTTATGAATACCAACAATCATACCTGCATAAACTTTTTCGCCAGCCCCTATGATGAATGGACCGCGATCTTCAAGGTTAAACATCGCATAGGCAACAGATTCACCTTGTTCTTGCGAGATAAGAACACCGTTATTGCGTCCACCAATGGGGCCTTTATATGGTTCATAACCATGGAACAGGCGGTTCATAATGGCCGTACCGCGCGTATCAGTCATAAGTTCAGATTGATACCCGATCAAGCCGCGGGTCGGTGCTTGGAATACCAAGCGTTGGCGTGTACCGCCAGATGGACGAAGTTCAATCATATCGCCTTTGCGTTCGGCCATTTTCTGAACAACAACGCCTGAATATTCCTCATCTACATCGATGACAACTTCTTCAACGGGCTCTAGCTTTACGCCATCTTCTTCCTTCATTACAACACGTGGACGGGAAACGGCGATTTCAAATCCCTCACGGCGCATGGTTTCAATCAGAACTGCAAGTTGAAGCTCGCCGCGACCTGATACGTAGAAGCTATCTTTGTCATCAGCTTCTTCAATTTTCAGCGCAACGTTACCTTCGGCTTCTTTAAAGAGACGATCACGAATAACACGAGATGTGACTTTATCACCTTCTGTGCCTGCCAATGGTGAATCATTGACAATGAATGACATTGTAACCGTTGGCGGATCAATTGGTTGCGCAATCATCGGCGTGTTAATTGATGGATCGCAGAATGTATCAGCGACAGTACCTTTTGAAAGACCTGCAATTGCTACAATATCACCCGCATGAGCTTCATCCAGCGCAACGCGTTCCATACCTCGGAAGGCAAGAATTTTAGAAATTCGACCATTTTCAAGAGTTTTACCATCAGCATTTAGAACTTTAACACTCTGGTTTGGTTTGATCGAGCCAGAATTAATGCGTCCAGTGATAATTCGGCCAAGGAAGTTATTTGCTTCCAGAATTGTGCCGATCATAGAGAACGGACCTTCTTCAACCTCTGGTTCTTTAACATGCTCAGTAACGAGCTTGAACATTGGCTGTAGACCTTCTGACTGATCACCATCAAGCTCTGTATTCATCCATCCTGAACGGCCTGAACCGTACAAAATTGGGAAATCCAGTTGCTCGTCCGTTGCGTCAAGACTTGCAAATAGGTCAAATACTTCGTCGACAACTTCTTCTGCACGCGCGTCAGAACGGTCAACCTTATTAATCGCGACGATCGGTTTTAGACCAACTTTAAGCGCTTTACCAACCACAAACTTGGTTTGCGGCATTGGGCCTTCGGCTGCATCAACCAAGACAATGGCACCATCCACCATGTTGAGAATACGCTCAACCTCACCGCCGAAATCAGCGTGTCCGGGAGTATCGACGATGTTAATTCGGATACCTTCCCATTCAACGGATGTTGCTTTGGCAAGAATAGTAATCCCGCGTTCTTTTTCTAAATCATTGGAATCCATCATACGTTCTTCGGTTGCTTGGTGAGCATCGAAGGTTGATGATTGTTTCATAAGTTCATCGACAAGTGTTGTTTTGCCATGATCAACGTGGGCAATGATCGCAATATTGCGCATAGTCATAGTAGTTTCGCCTTCTAGGGAGGAATTGGCTTTACATCGAAAAAAGGGCCGAAAAGTTTATAACTTAACAAGCCGATGCGCGCTCGTTACACGGTTTTTGACAAAAACAAAAGGTTTAATCTCAATTGAGTGCGCAGAGGTTAATCAGCAATAATCCTCTGGACCTACCCGTTGCGGTTCAGAATAGCGGTATCCGTGAGCAAACCCAACAGGCAAAATGGCTTCAATTTCGTCTAACTCAGTTTGCGAGAGATTGATATCAGCACCTTCCGCGCATTGTTCAAGGTGATTGACTGTTCTTGTGCCAGGAATTGGTATTGAGATATCATTTTGCGCAAGGATCCATGCAATCGTAAGGCCTGCGGAGCTAACACCTTTGTCTTTCGCGTAAGATCTGTATGTACTAATTTTTGCCTGATTGGCGGCAAGGTTTGGTTCTATAAAGCGTGGATTTGGGTGCCGGAAGTCGGTTTTACTAAAACTCTCAGCTTTCATATTTGCACCATCATCGGTCAAAATTCCCCGCCCTAAAGGTGAGAAGGGGACAAATGTTGTGCCTAGTCGCTTACAAGCCTGAATAACACCCAGTTCTGGCATACGTGTCCAAATCGAGTATTCGCTTTGAACAGCTGCCACGGGATAGATTGCGCTAGCCCGTTCTAGCGATGATGGTGAAATTTCGGAAAACCCGATAGCTCCAATTTTCCCCTGATCAATAAATTTGACCAGCGTCTCCATCACATCTTCGATGGGGCGGGTTTGATCTCGGCGATGAATATAATAAAGGTCGACATAATCTACCCCTAGACGCTTCAAAGAACCTTCCAGGCAATCTGATAGATATTCAGGGGAATTATCAAAGGCACGAGGCGGTGTTGTATTTATACCGCCTTTGGTCGCAATGGTGTATTTTAGCTCCGGATTTTCTTTAAGGAATTTCCCGATTATATCTTCTGAAACACCGTCTCCGTAGATTTTAGCGGTATCGAGGTGCGTCATGCCCAATTCATGCGCTTTTGCGAGTGTGTCATGGGCTGTTTTGATATCGCAAGCGCCATAGAAGCCAGCAAAGGACATGCATCCTAAGCCAACCGCACCGACCATAGGGCCATTTGGGCCCAATCTACGTTGCTGCATCTTGTTCTCTCCAATTATGCCGATTCTAAACCACGTTTTTCAATCATTGCATCAGCTGTTGGCATGCGCCCGCGGAACTTTTCATAAAGTATTTCAGGTTTTTCAGAACCACCCTTTGAATAAATATGGTCATGCAAAAGTTTCGCAAGTTTGGGGTCAAATGGATTATCCGTTTCTTCAAATGCAGCAAATGCATCGGCGTCAAGAACCTCAGACCACATGTATGAATAATAACCTGCGGCATATCCTTCGCTTGAAAAAACGTGGAGAAAATGCGGGATGCGGTGGTACATGGAAATTGCATCTGGCATGCCAAGCTCTTTGAGCATGTCTTCTTGGAACTGCATTGGGTCTTCAACATTATCTGCTGTATGAAGTGCAATGTCGATGAAGGAACTTGCACAATAGCCGAGTGTTTCGCAGCCATTGTTGAATGTTTGAGATTTAATCAGTTTTTCAACTAACTCAGCTGGGATAGCTTTGCCCGTTTTATAGTGCGTAGCGTGTTTTTCCAAAATTTCAGGAACTGTTAGCCAGTGCTCATAAAGTTGAGACGGTAATTCAACAAAATCGCGAGCAACGGAGGTTCCTGATACTGATGGGTAGGTGACATTAGATAGAATACCATGTAGTGCATGGCCAAATTCATGGAAGAGCGTTCGCGCGTCATCAGATGATAAAAGTGCAGGCTCGCCCTCAGCAGGTTTTGCAAAATTCATGATATTGTAGATAAATGGCAGTTCGCCATCCTTACCATCATGCGTTTTGAGTTTGTGCTGGCTTTGATATGCACTCATCCAAGCGCCGGAACGTTTTGATGGTCTTGCGAAATAATCGGCAATGAAGATTGCTTGTATTTCCCCATTACGACCTAAAACTTCAAAGACTTTTGCATCAGGGTGATGAGGTGTGATGTCATCTCGTTGTTTAAAGTTAAGTCCAAACAGGCGATTTGCGACATCAAAACTCGCATTGATGATCTGATCTAACTGAAAGTAGGGCTTAATTTCTGCTTCCGAAAATGCGAACTTTTGTTCGCGTAATTTATCAGAAAAGAAGCGCCAATCCCATGGTTCAATTTTATCGTTATGACCCATGCTTTGTGCAAGTGCCATAAGTTCGGCTTCTTCTTCCTTTGCTCGTGTAAGCGCACGTGGCCAGACATCCTTAAGAAGCTTTGTTACATTTTCAGCAGACTTGGCCATGGTGTTTTCCAAGCGAACTTCTGTGAAATCTTTATAGCCGAGTAGCTGCGCTTTTTCCTGGCGTAATTTCAGGATTTGTTTGATGTTTTCAACATTATCGGTATCACCACCGCGAGCACCGCGGCTCTTTGCGGCCTCGTAGGCCTGTTCGCGCAGATCACGACGTGTTGACGATTGCATAAATGGTGCCAAGATCGGACGAGATAGAGTTAAAAGATAGCCCTCATCATGGCCACGCTCTTTAGCTTGCGCCGCCAATGTATCGAGAAGGAAATCGGGTAGGCCCGCAATGTCTTCATCGGTTGTGAGCAACAATGTCCAATCATTGCTGTCTGCCAAGACGTTCTGGCCAAAATTTGTGTACAGTGTTGCCAGTTCGGAGCCGATGTCTGCAAATCGCTTCTTATCATCGCCTTCCAGCTTCGCGCCATTCTTAACGTAGCCGCGCCAGTAGCGTTCGAGGACTTCTTGCTCTTCACCGGAGAGATTAAGTTGATCTCGTTTCTGATAAAGTGCGTCAACGCGGGCAAACGCTTCCGGAATCATTGACATTTCTGATCCGTGCGCAGCCAGAACTGGTGCTATTTCACGTTCGATTTCTTTGATGTTATCATCTGTATCATTGCCTGCTTTGGAGAAAAACAGACTGGCGACTTTGCCGAGGCCAGATTCCATTACTTCGAACGCGATGATGGTATTTTCAAAGGTTGGTTCATCGGGATTATGGGCGATTGCCAAGGTTAGTTCTTTGTCACGCTTGAGTGTGATTTCAAACGCCTTTCTAAAATCCGCCTCAGCTAATTTTGAAAAATCAGGAAGACCAAATGGGCCATCCCATTCGGTGAGAGAAGAAATTGATTTTAGTTCAGAAGCTGTATGGGATTCAGACAAGGTGTGATTCCTGTAAATTGATTATACTGGAATCTAGATATAGGCCTCTCAAAAGAATTTGAAAGACCTAATATATATTCTCACACTCAGAAGTTTGTGATCAAACTATTTTGAGCGATTTCTCGCTGCAAGTGTTCTTAGGCGCAAAGCGTTGAGCTTGATGAAGCCAGCTGCGTCTTTTTGATCATAGGCACCATGATCGTCTTCAAAGGTCACGAGCTCGTCGCTGTAAAGCGACTTACTGGAATCACGACCAACAACAATTACATTACCCTTATAAAGTTTGAGGCGAACAACGCCCTCAACATCTCTTTGAGAATGGTCGATAGCTGCTTGTAGCATCTCGCGCTCCGGTGAGAACCAGAAACCGTTATAAATAAGTTCGGCATAGCGTGGCATTAATTCGTCTTTAAGGTGTGCCGCGCCGCGATCAAGTGTGATTGATTCCATGGCCCGGTGTGCTGATAGCAAAATTGTACCGCCTGGTGTTTCGTAAATGCCACGAGATTTCATACCGACAAAACGGTTCTCAACCAGATCAAGCCGGCCAATTCCGTTATCTCTACCAAGATCATTTAATTTTTGGAAAAGTACGGCTGCTGACATTTTCTCGCCATTGAGTGCAACAGCATCGCCTTTACTAAATTCAATTTCAATGATTGTTGGCTTATCCGGCGCCTCTTCTGGAGAAACGCTACGTTGGAACACGTATTCTGGTGCCTCTTCATTAGGGTCTTCTAAAACTTTACCCTCGGAGGATGAGTGCAACATATTTGCATCAACTGAGAAAGGTGATTCGCCACGTTTATCTTTTGGAATTGAAATTTGGTGCTGCTCAGCAAATTCAATGAGCTCTGTGCGAGATTTAATTGTCCAATCGCGCCAAGGTGCAATGATTTTAATGTCTGGATTAAGTGCATAGGCGGAAAGCTCGAAACGAACCTGATCATTGCCTTTACCTGTTGCACCATGTGCAATGGCATCCGCGCCTGTTTCCTCGGCGATTTCGACCAATCGTTTTGAGATAAGTGGTCGTGCAATAGATGTACCCAGAAGATATACACCTTCATAAACCGCATTTGCACGGAACATCGGGAATACATAGTTTGAGATGAATTCTTCACGAAGATCTTCAATATAGATGTCTTTATCGCTTAGGCCCATGAGTTCGGCTTTTTTGCGCGCAGGCTCAAGCTCGTCACCTTGGCCGAGATCAGCGGTGAATGTTACGACCTCAGCACCCAATTCTTTTTGGATCCATTTCAAAATAATCGATGTGTCTAGTCCACCGGAATAGGCCAATACGACCTTTTTTACGTCTTTGTAGGATGTCATCTCATTAAACCTTGCAGTTTGGGGGCTGGGAGAGCCCATTTGTATCCGGCTTTACGCCAAGAAAACATAAAATCAGCGGTGCTATACAAGAAATATTGTCCGATTGCGACCCCCAATTGACCACTCATGCAGATATCGATATGAGCACATATGAGTTTTATTCCCGATTTTTGGACCCTGGTTGCATTTTGTACAGCAGCATTTGTTCTGGCCGTTACGCCAGGACCAGATATGACGCTGATGATTTCCCGTGCTTTGAGCGATGGACGGCGTGCCGGTTATTTCGTTGTAGCCGGTGCCATTAGCGGAATATTTGTTCATACATCATTGGTTGCTTTTGGGCTTTCAGCGTTGGTTTTGGCATCGCCAACGGCTTTCTGGGTTTTAAAGATATTAGGTGCGGGCTACCTTCTATGGTTGGCAATTCAAGCGATGCGAGGCTCCTCAAGTTTTTCAGTAGAAAAGAGGAATAAGAGCGATCGAAGCAGATTTGATCATTGGTTAAGCGGGCTAAGTGTGAATATTCTCAACCCTAAAATCATTATTTTTTTTATGACGTTTTTGCCTCAATTTGTGGACGCGCAAGATCCCGTGTTTACTGAAAAATTGTTATTCTTAGGCGTGTTGTTTGTTGTGGTTTCGTCGCCGGTTGTATTCGGTGTTGTTTATCTTGCCGACAAAGTCGCAGATTGGTTAAGCAATAATCCAAAGGCTATGCGGTTGCTTGACTATTGTTTTGCCACTGTCTTTTCGTTATTTGCGTTTCGTATTCTGCTCGCGCAGGCGAAATAGGCCATACAAGTCATTTCATGTATTTTGATGTCTTGAATGAACGAGACCCAAAGGCTATTCATATTCGAAAATAAATGAGCGGAAGCGTTCGATAGATTTTGGAGAGATGTAGATGGCGAATATCGGATTTATTGGGCTTGGAAATATGGGCCTGCCTATGGCTATTAATTTGGTGAAAGCAGGGCATGCCGTTACGGGATTTGATCTTAGTTCGGTCGCAAAAGAAGCTGCCCAAGATGCTGGTTTGTCGATTGCTAATGAGATGATTGCTGTTACTAAAGATGCTGAAATCGTTGTTTCGATGTTGCCGAATGGAGCTATTGCAAAATCTGTTGTTCAAGAGATTTTGCCTGAAATGGTGAATGGAAGCTTACTGATAGATTGTTCAACAATTGATGTGTCTTCGGCACGTGAGATACATGAAATGGCTGAAAAATCGAATAAATTATGTCTAGATGCACCTGTGTCTGGTGGTGTGGGCGGCGCAACAGCAGGAACCCTGACCTTTATGGTTGGTGGTTCCGATGAAGCATTTGCAAAGGCAAGTAATGCACTTGATATAATGGGTCAGAAGGCTGTTCATTGCGGTGATGGTGGCTCTGGTCAAGGGGCAAAAATTTGCAACAACATGCTTCTTGGGATTTCAATGATTGGCGCCGGTGAAGCTTTTGCATTGGCGGAGAAACTTGGTCTTGATCGGGGAAAACTATTTGATGTTATTTCAACCTCATCTGGTAGCTGTTGGTCAGTTAATACCTATTGTCCGGTACCAGATGTTGGTCCAAAAAGTCCCGCAGATAACAATTATGAACCCGGATTTGCAGCATCACTTATGTTAAAAGATTTAGGCCTCGCCATGGAGGCAGCACGTGATGCGGGAGCATCAACACCTTTAGGAAAACATGCAACCGATATTTACAATCAGATGAGTGAGCTTGATCACGGTGATAAAGACTTCTCAGCTGTGATTAACCTCCTTTCCAAATTGGATTAAATTTAATACCGCAAAGAAAGCTATATTTATGAATAATACTGTTCTTCTGGAGAAAATAGATCGTGTTGCAGTTCTGACGCTTAACCGCCCTGAGGCGCTCAACGCCCTGAATAGTGAAGTCCTTTCGACACTTCGTGAGCATATTGATATGTTAAATAACGACCCTGATATTGGTTGTATTGTTCTGACAGGTTCAGACAAGGCATTTGCCGCAGGTGCCGATATTAAAGAGATGGCGGATAAATCTTATATCGATATGTATATGACCGATCATTTTGGTGATGTTAAGTCATTAAGAAGCCGTCTACCCGTTATTGGTGCTGTATCAGGTTATGCCTTGGGTGGCGGGTGCGAGCTTGCCATGATGTGTGACATGATTTTTGCTTCTGATACCGCCCAATTTGGGCAACCTGAGATTAAGCTTGGTGTCATACCTGGTATGGGGGGGTCACAGAGATTAACGCGTGCTATCGGCAAGGCAAAAGCAATGGATATGGTTTTAACTGGACGTATGATGGATGCCGAAGAGGCAGAACGTACAGGGCTCGTTGCTCGGGTTTTCCCCATCGCTGATTTGTTGGAAGAAACTAAGAAGGTCGCAAAAAAAATAGCGTCTTATTCAAAGCCATCAGTTTATGTGGCAAAAGAGGCGGTTGAACGTGTCTTTGAGACAACTTTGGAAGAGGGCTTGCGTTATGAACAACGTGTTTTCTATCCGCTCTTTGCGACCGAAGACCAGAAAGAAGGCATGGCCGCATTTTCTGAAAAGCGTAAACCAGACTTCAAGCACAAGTGATCATTCGAGCTCTTAGTTGAAGATACTCATTGAGCATTAATTTACATCGCAATAAAGTTCATTTAACAGCAAGATATGGACATAAACACGGTACTCGATCATATATGGGCTTAAATTTCTCGGATGACATCTGGTTTTCCGGGACATGCGTCTTCGATAAGAGCTAAATATATAATTGTACAAAAGGAACTTAATACACATGTCCGCTATATCAACTCGAGATATTGTTCTCATTGCTCTATTTGCTGCAATTACTGCTGTATTGGGTGTTTTCCCTCCACTAACTCTGCCTGTTATTTCAGTGCCGATTACCGCTCAAACTCTTGGCGTAATGCTTGCGGGAGGTGTGCTAGGTGCTAAAAGAGGGGCGCTGTCGATGGTGCTTTTCTTAGTATTGGTCGCGGTCGGATTGCCACTACTTTCAGGCGGGCGCGGTGGTTTTGCCGTATTTTTTGGGCCAAGTGGCGGGTTTCTAATTGGCTGGATCTTTGCCGCATATTGTATCGGTATGATGATAGATAAGTTCTGGAATAAACTTAACTATTTCAGCGCATTTGTAGCCTGTTTTACAGGCGGAATTGTATTGCTGTACTTAATTGGTATTCCTTGGGTCGCATTTGCAGCAAAAATACCGCTTTCAAAAGCGTTTATCGGCTCAATGTCGTTCGTACCCGGTGATATTATCAAAACAGCAATCGCTTCATGGGTTATCGTAACTGTTGCCAAGTCCTACCCGATCATGAAGCCTGCGTAATCACCCATACATTTATATGTGAGTGCATGTGATGCGCTCACATCTTTGACATAGGAAATAGTCACGTGATCAGTATTTGTGACGTGACAGTTATCAAGAATAACAATGTTATACTCGATAATGTCTCGGCAACTTTTGATGAAAATCGAGTTGGAATTATTGGCAGCAATGGTTCTGGCAAGAGCACGTTTGCAAAATTACTGAACGGATTAGAAAAAGCATCCTCGGGCACGATACAAATAGGCCATAAATTAACTAATGGGCAAACACACCAACCCAAAGTGGGATTTGTGTTTCAAAATCCAGACAACCAAATTGTATTTCCTCTGGTTGGGGAGGATCTCGAATTTGGCCTTAAGAAATCAGGACTTTCCAAAGTGGAGATCAAAGATCGCATCGGTTTTTACCTCGATAAGTTTAATGTATCTAATTTAATTGAGCGCCGAACACATGAATTAAGTGGCGGTGAAAAACAACTCATTGCGCTGATTGGTGTACTGGTTATGGAGCCAGAATATATCGTTCTCGACGAGCCAACCACATTACTTGACCTGCGTAACCGTTCCATTCTCATGGACTTTATGGAAAAGCTCAGTCAAAAGCTTATTATTGTGAGCCATGACCTTGATCTGATGAGCGATATGGATCGTTTGATATGGATTGATAAGGGGCAAGTTAAAGGTGACGGTGAAGCTGTTTCTATCCTTGCCGCATATAAACACGCCTCAAAGGTCGACAGATGCTGATAAGCACATATAGTTCTGGTAACAGTATTGTTCACACTGCCAAACCCATGACAAAGGTTCTTTTGCTTATTTGTAGTTGTACTCTTTTGTTTGTATGGGAAAATTGGATTTCACTTGCGCTTGCCAGCCTTCTTATTGGTGGGCTTTATATCATCGCCAAGATATCTCACCAAAACATAGTTGCTGTAATTAAGCCTGCTCTATGGGTTCTTTTGTTTATCTTTGCGGTGCAGGTTTATTTAGTTGACTGGCTATTTGCCAGTTTTGTAGTTTTGCGCTTTATCACCATGATTATGGCCGCCTCGCTTCTCACATTGACAACAAAAACTAGTGACCTGATTTCCGGGATTGAGGGTTTCTTAGGTCGATTTTTGTCTGAAAAAAACTCTGAGTCCATCAGTTTAGCTTTATCACTGTGTTTTCGGTTTATTCCGATGGTGCGGAAGATTTTTGAAGAAGTGAAAGAGGCGCAAAAGGCAAGAGGGTTAGATCGCAGCTGGCGTGCGCTTGTTACACCAACGATTATTAGAACCTTAAAGTCTGCGGACGAAATTTCTGAAGCGATTGTTGCAAGGTCAATCGATATATCGCTAAATGATCATGGCAGCAGATCCAAAAATACTGAGCGTGAGGCATAACCTATGTCTAAAACCCTCCAAGATCATTTTTCAAAACTATTGATCGATAGACGTTCTACCAGAGCATATTTAGAGCGTGATGTGGACGAAGATATAGTAAGTAAGATACTAAACATAGCTCGTCATACTCAAAGTGGCGGTAATATGCAGCCTTGGCGTGTCAGCGTCTTGAGAAAAAAAACTATTTCCAGACTTCAAACCGCCATTGCAGATGACGTGAGTAAGACCGGTTTTATCGATAATGGTGATTATCAATATTACCCTCGAGAGCATATTTCTCCCTATTCTGAGAGAATTCAACAATGTGGTGTTGATCTTCACTCTGCGCTAGATATCGGGCGCCGTGATACGGCAATGGCTCGGTCGCAAAGGATGAAGAACTTTGAGTTTTTTGGCGCACCTGTAGGCCTGATCATTACAATGAATAAAAGTCTCGAACAGGGTAGCTGGATAGATGTTGGTTTATTTTTGAACTCACTCACATTAGCGATTTCAGCCTACGGTCTGTCGAGTTGCGTGCAGGCAAGCTTCTCAAGCTATGGCGATATAATCCGGAATGTTCTTGATTTACATCACGATAAACTCGTTATTTGCGGGGTTTCAATTGGCTATGCAGATAAAGAACATCCCGTTAATAATATTCCGCAAAAACGTATGGCGGTTGATGAATTCACCGAGTTTTATCCATGATAAAGTTACGTGGTCACCATTTGCTTTGCTCACTGACCTTTGCCGGACGAGGCTATTCTCGAGATTTTGAACGTGACTTTAAGAAGGTCATTCAAAGGATCAAACAAAATGAGCCAATTGAGATAGTTTCTGGTCCGGATGAGATATGTGCTTCGGTGAAAGATTGCGTTGGCAGTCACTGTTTTGAAGATCGAATTATCAATCGAGATAGTTTGGCATTGAGAGATATTTCAGCGTTGCTTGGCGTTAAATTGGAGGTAGGTTCTAAGTTGATTCCGAATGATCTCTTTCACAATCAATATAGAAAAGCCTATCAACTGCAAAGTGTTCGGAGCGCTTGCTTTGACTGTCAGTGGTCGGAAGTTTGTGATGCGGTGGTTGCGGATGGTTTTAATAAGACGCACTTGAAACGCGGATAAGCTAGATGATGAATTCACAAATCGCTTCCCGTATCGTGGCAAATCTCACCCATTCGGGTGATAAAGTTGTTATTTATTTTGGCGATAAGCAGATTAAGGCTGCTGAATTTTTAGACCTAATTCAGATATATCGGCGTGGGTTGATAAATTTACACCGCCACGAAAATATTGCCATCTTGATGAAGACCTCACCGGATGCCTTAGCGCTATTTATCGCTTCATTATCTGTTGCGAAGAATACGTGTTTCTTTGATCCGAACTGGCCAGAGGATATTATCAAGAAGACTGCAAATTTAGCTCAAATCGATATGATTATATCTGACGATAGCCAATCTGCCGTCGATACATTATCCCATCTGGTATTGAAAACGCCAACCGTAACGGCGGATCATGAGGCTGAAGCTGAAGTTAATAATCTGGATGGTAACTATGATCCAAATTATACGTGCTTCACGTCCGGTTCAACGGGACTACCTAAAGGGTGTATGCGTTCGGAGATGTCGTGGATACGGAGTTTTGGTTCGGATCAGAAATTCACCGATATCCAAGAATCTGACACGGTTATTGTCCCCGGCAGTTTTGCTCATTCCTTGTTTCTTTATGCTGCCATTCGTGGCCTTTACACGGGTGCAACAATTGCACTCTTTACAAACTTTCACCCAAATCGAATTGTAGAGATATTCGAGCATATCAATAATGGTGTGATCTTTGCTGTTCCTACTCAATTGGATGCATTAGTCCATTCAACCTGTCAGCATGGCGAAAATATCAAACGAATATTATCAACGGGGTCGAAGCTGCCAATTTCCATTTATGAGAAGCTTGTTGATGTATTCACGGAAGCTGTGATTGTGGAGTTTTATGGAACATCTGAATTAAGCTACGTCGCAGCACGTACAGTATCAGTTGATGACCCTGAGACTTTGGTTGGGCGACCATTGCCAAATGTTGAAATTTCGATCAAAGGGCCGGATGGTGCAGACATACCAATGGGGAGCGAGGGGCTTGTTTATGTGAAGAGTGATCTTGCTTTTCGCGGTTATGTTTCACATTCGGGCCTGCAGGAAGCCGATAAATCGATATGTGTTGGTGATGCTGGATTTTTCGATTTTAACGGAGACCTGCATTTGGTCGGCCGCATGGATAGAGCATTTCAAAGTAGTGGTCGGAATATTATTCCAGAAGCTATTGAAACAGCGTTGACCTCAATCGAAGGTGTTGCACTTGCAGCTGTATTTGGGGTTCCCGATGCCACCCGTGAGAATAGAATTGCTGCGGTGTTATGTATTGACGCCCAGATTACGAAACCTGATCTGATATCTTGCTTACGACAGTCACTTGCCACATACGCAATACCTAGTATCTACTATAAATGCGATATATGGCCTAAAACTACGTCTGGGAAAATTGATCTGATTACACTAAGGAGCAAACTGTTGGCGAAGGAGCTGGAGGTTCTATTTTGACAGGATCATCATGGATGATAGGCGCGATGCGAACACCTGTGACTTCCCGAAGCGGGGCTCTTTCTGCATTCACAGCACCTGAGTTGGGTAGCATCTCAATTTCAGCTCTTATAGACAGTTTGAACGTACCTTCTGATCTCGTTGAGCATCTTATCCTCGCAAATGGTCTTTATGGCGGTGGAAATCCAGCAAGATTGAGTGCTCTTGCATCTGGCCTTCCTGAAAATGTCCCCAGCATGAGTATTGATACACAATGCTGCGGTGGGTTAGATTCAATTCTTTTGGCACATGGTCTGGTGGCCTCCGGCATGCATGATTTTGTTATTGCTGGAGGTATAGAATCCTTCACAACGGCTCCACGGCGATTTAACAGGTCTTTGGATGGTCGTCCGGATCAAGAATATAAGAGACCTCCATTTTCACCTTGGGTGGATAGAGATCCAGACATGCTGGAGGCTGCGGCTCAGCTTGCCAAAGAGTTCAATATATTACGTGCCGAACAAGAAGAATTTGCAATAAGAAGCCATGCATCTGCATTGAAGGCGCAAGATAGGCTTTTGAGCGAATGTATTGCATTTGATGGTGTGCAGTTTGATACATTTACACGTGAACTAAGCTCCAAATTATGTAAACGGATGCCTATTATTGCAGGCGATGTTGACCACGGCATAACCAGTGCTACAACGTGTGTTGAGGCGGATGCGAGCGCTGTATGTGCAATTGTATCTTCCGGTTTTTTAAGTGCGCATCCGAAATATCAAAAGACTGCGATCAAAATTTTAGGCACTCAATCTGTTGGCAGTGATCCGGCAATGCCCGGACTTGCGCCTGTTGATGCAGTTAGAGAGATCTTGAAGAAGCTTTCACTCACTGCGCAAGAATTTGACGTCATAGAAGTCATGGAAGCATTTGCGTCACAAGCAATAGCTTGTATCAGACTTTGTGGATTTGATCAGAATGTTGTAAATCTTGGCGGCGGTGCCTTAGCGCGCGGACATCCGATCGGAGCTTCTGGTGCAATAAATGCTGTCAGATTGTTTCAAGAGATGAATTATCGACCATCTTCTAAACTCGGATTGGCTGCGATTGCAGGCGCCGGGGGGCTTGGTTCGGCCTTGGTGTTGTCCAAATGAAGTATATTCACGCGTTGGAAGACTTGGATAGTTTAGTCGGTGAGGGTGTCGCTGTTGGTCAATCTCTACAAATTGATCAGATGATGCTGGATCAGTTCTTAGAACTTTGCGGCGATACAAACAAAATACACCGCACCTCACCATCAAACTCTCAGCCAATTATCCCCGGGAACTTTTTGATTTCACTCGTTCCTCAGCTCTTGCAATCACAGATGAGCATTCATGAAAGTATCGAATGTTTTACTGTTGGCTATCAGATGATTAAATTTAGGGCACCGGTACGAGTACAAGATACTGTTATATTCAATGCTGATATTTCGTCCGTTAGATGTGTCAAAGAAGCCCGACACGTTGTATATGATTTCACATTTAGAAACCAAGATCAGAGTAAGGTTTCAATGGAAGGTCAAATGACGGACTTATATCGTAAGGTCTGATCACCTAAATTGCATATGGTCTTACTGTCGGATTAAAACCCCCAAATTCCCACAGGCAGAAGCAATGACAAGAATGGAAGACCAACGAGCAGGGCAAGGCGCACAATATCAGCAACCCAGAACGGGGTCACACCTTTAAATATTGTTGCCGTTGATACATCTTTCACCACGGACCGCAGAACAAAAACATTTAGTCCGATGGGCGGCGTGATAAGTGATATTTCCGTGACAACAACAACAACGATACCAAACCAGATAAGCGCAAACTCACCCGTTAGATCACCTTCGAAGAAGCCGAGTGATGCTATCAATGGAGCAAACACTGGCACCGTTAAGGTAATCATCGAAAGACTTTCAAAGACTGCACCCAGTACCAGATAAATTAAGATCATCATTCCTAAAATCATGAATGGTTCAAAGCCTGCACCTTGCACAAGAGCTAACAGATCATCGGGCAGTCCTGCACGCGTAATAAGGCGGCTAAAGATATCAGCACCGATAAGAAGAACGAACAGGCCCACAGACGTTTTTACAGTTTGCGTCAATGCATCCATTAATTTTGCGAAGGAAAAGCGGCCAATGGCAATAGAGATAAGAATAGCGCCAAAAGCCCCAACGCCGGCAGCTTCGTCGGCGGTAAAAATGCGACCATAAATGCCACCGATAATGATGCAGAAGAGTACGAGTATTGGTATAACTCTAAGCACACTTGCTTTTGTTTCAGCCCCGGATAATTTTTCGCCTGCGGGTCCCGCCTTCGGGTTGCGCCATACAACAAAGGCTACAGCGCAGAGATAAAGTGCGATACCTAGAATGCCGGGAAGAATACCTGCCAAAAATAGCTTGCCAATTGATTGACCTGTCAGGAACCCATAAATAATGAGAATAATGCTGGGAGGAATGAGAATTCCCAGCGTTCCGCCTGCCGCAACTGATGCGGTTGATAGGCTATCATGGTAACCGAATTTTCGCATAGGTGGCAGGGCGACTTGCGACATTGTAGCCGCTGTTGCCAGTGAGGACCCTGAAACTGCAGAAAACCCGCCACAAGCTAAGATCGTGGACATAGCCAAACCGCCCGGTAATCGCCCAACCAGAGCATAAGCTGCGCGGTAAAGATCATGGGCCATTCCGCTTTGCGCAATCAACATACCCATGAAAATGAAAAGCGGAATTACCGACAATGCATCATTTTGCGTAACATCAAGAATAGAATCAGCTGCTGGTCCAAGCCCTGCTGACCAGCGCCAATCACGCAGGTAAACAAAACCAACTGCACCGACTAAACCCATGGCAAAGCCAATGGGTATACGCAACAACACAAGCGAAATTACGAGCGCAAACGCAATAAGTGATATTTCCATTACTTGATTTCCTGCGATCCTGATACGATGTCAGGTTTACCCTTGAATAGTCTTGAGAGCATTAAAATTAACACCAATACACCCGTTAAGAATACAGCGCCGGAGATGATGTAAATCAGAGGGTATTTTGGAATGAATAATAGTTCACTGACAATTCCGCGGCTGAGAGCTTTCTCAGCGCGGGTAAGCAACCAATAGCCCATTGTAAGAAGTGATACAGAGATTAGAATTTCGATTAATCGGTCACGAATGAAGGCGGCTTTAGGCGAAAACATAAAGTCCATCAGATCAACATCGATCTGCCCGCCGCGTAAAGTCACGACTGGAAATGCCAGAAAAATCGAAAGTGCTAGCAGAATTTGAGCGATATCCTGCCGACCAAAAAGGGGCGCGTTAAACATATAGCGCCCCACCACCTCAACAACTGTGACACACATGATGAGGACAATGCAGACCGTACTAAGAAAAAGGCTAAGTCGGGCGAGCCAAGCGCCCGCCCTTTTAATAGTCGTATAGGTCATCATTATTTATTGTATTCAGCCATTGTATCACGGATAAGTTTAAGAGCGGCATCAGCATCGACACCCTTTGCACTGACTTCCTCCAGAACAGATTTCTGAATTTGTGGGACAAGAGCTTCGAACTTTGCAGCAGCACTTCCTTCAAGGTCTATGACTTTACCAGTTTTTGACTGTGCGTCTATACCGCGCTGGTTGCCTTCATCCCAAGCTTTACCGGCAAAGGCTGAGAATTCTTCACCCAAAACAGCGTTGATTGCTTTGGCATCTTCTTCCCCGATTGAATCCATGAACTCTTCACTCATGATGATGGAGAAAGAACCACGATAAAAACCACCAGGAACACGATATGTATAAGGCAAGACTTCTGTCAGGCGCAAAATAGCAATTGTATCACCGGGGAAAAATGTTCCGTCAGCAACACCGTTGGCAACAGTTTCATACACTTTCGGTGCAGAAACCTGCACACCGGCCATATCCAATCCTTTTAGAACATCACCCATGACACCACCGCCAGAACGAACTTTTAGTCCAGCAACGTCTTCTAAGGATGCAACCTCTTTTGAGAGGTGAAGCATGCCTGGCGCATGTACCATCATAGCCACAGGTACGACACCATCATGCTCATTCACTTTGCCAAGCATTTGTTGATGGGCACGCCAGTGTGCAGCAGATGCGGCAGCAGAATCGCCTTCCAAACCAGGTATTTCAATCAATTTCGAGGTAACAAAACGGCCAGGATTGTAACCGTGGAAAATCCATGCAGCATCCGCGCCGCCATCTTCAATCAAATCAGCCTGTGCCGGCGGAGAAGCAAGACCATATTCGATCTTACCTTTTACTCGACCTTCTGTAGCAGCATCAATACGCTTGATAAATTCCGGCCAGACAATTTCGTTCATGATGTGGCTTGGTGGTAGCCATGATGAAACAACCATCGTTTTTTCAGCAGAAGCTGAAGATACAAAAGCGAAAGTTGCAAGCCCTGCAATCAGAGCATTTGATATAATTTTCATAATTTCCTCCCTTTGCAAGCGCGCCAGATGCGCTTGTTTCCATCATCCTATATAAAACCGACTGGACGGTCAATATATAAAAATATTACCCGTTTATTCCTTCTTGATAAGTGAATTAATTCAATAATTTATGAGATTTCATGAGATGAGGTTATAAGAGTATAGTACAAATTTTACTTGACATGTTACGGTTTATACGGATTATATATTTTCGTAACATATTTGCTGAATAACGCTCCTTAGTCATTTCAGCTCTAGATTTGGAGATCTTGCAATTGTCGGCTTTTATTCTTGATGCTGTTCGTACACCCATTGGACGTTATGGTGGCGCTTTGTCATCTTTGCGTGTGGACGATTTGGCGGCGCTGCCATTGGCAGCCCTTAAAGATCGAAATCCTGAACTGGATTGGGCAAAAATTGATGATGTTATCATGGGAGATGCAAATCAAGCGGGCGAAGATAATCGGAATGTTGCGCGTATGGCGGCACTTCTGGCAGGGCTCTCTGTAGAGACGCCAGGCACAACGATTAATCGTTTGTGTGCATCAGGTTTAGATGCAGTTGCTATGGCGTCAAGAGGCATTAAAGCGGGTGATTATCGTATGGCCATTGCGGGTGGTGTGGAAAGTATGAGCCGCGCTCCATTTGTCATGCCAAAGGCAACCACCGCATTCTCCCGCTCGAACGATGTGTTTGATACGACTATTGGCTGGCGTTTTGTGAACCCAAAAATGAAGGCCGAGTATGGCATAGATTCTATGCCGCAAACTGCAGATAATGTAGCTGATGAATTTGGAATTAGTCGCCAAGATCAGGATGCCTTTGCAGCCCGCAGTCAATCACGATATCAGGCCGCCCATGATGCGGGAGTTTTCTCAGATGAACTTATCGCCGTTTCTGTTCCTCAACGTAAAGGTGATCCAATCTTGTTCGATAAGGACGAGCATCCTCGCCCTGGGACAGATCAAGTAAAATTATCGGGTTTAAAAGGCGTAAACGGGGCGGAAAAAACTGTAACAGCAGGCAATGCCTCTGGTGTCAATGATGGTGCTGCAGCTCTGCTTTTGGCCAACGAGGCGTTAGCAAAAGATGCAAAACCGCTCGCGCGTGTAGTTGCAGCTGCAGCAGCTGGCGTTGCACCGCGTATTATGGGTATTGGTCCTGTTCCGGCTACACGGAAAGTGTTGGAGATTTCCGGCCTGTCATTAGATCAGATGGATGTCATTGAACTTAATGAAGCATTTGCAAGCCAAGGTCTGGCTACATTACGGGAACTCGGCCTGCCGGATGACGCAGAACACGTTAATCCAAACGGTGGGGCAATTGCGCTTGGTCACCCATTAGGCATGTCCGGGGCAAGGCTTGTTATGACTGCAGCTTATCAATTGCGCCGCACGGGAGGTCGCTATGCACTGTGCACAATGTGTGTGGGCGTTGGTCAGGGCGCTGCAATGATTATTGAACGTATTTAAGGGAGAAAGAGCATGTATGCACAGATGGTAAATTCTGAAACTTCCAAAGGCGAACTTACTGCCGAGGATATAGCTTTTCAGGCGCGTATCGATGCGGGTCAGAAAATTGAACCGAAAGACTGGATGCCTGAGGGATACCGTAAAACTCTTATTCGCCAGATTGGTCAGCATGCCCATTCTGAAATTGTCGGTCAGTTGCCAGAGGGTAATTGGGTAACGCGTGCTCCCACGCTGGAGCGAAAAGCTAACTTGCTGGCAAAAGTACAAGATGAAGCAGGACACGGATTATATCTTTACTGTGCTGCTGAAACATTGGGTGTGAGCCGCGATGAACTCTTAGACATGTTGCATGCAGGCAAAATGAAGTACTCGTCCATCTTCAATTACCCGACATTAAACTGGGCAGATATGGGTGCTGTGGGCTGGTTGGTTGATGGAGCAGCGATCATGAACCAGGTTCCTTTGCAGCGCACATCCTTTGGTCCTTACTCACGTGCCATGGTGCGGATTTGCAAAGAAGAAAGCTTTCACCAGCGTCAGGGCTATCACATCATGATGACCATGTGTAAAGGCACCGACGAACAGAGGGAAATGGCGCAAGATGCCATGAATCGTTTTTGGGAACCTGCACTTATGATGTTCGGACCTTCGGACAAAGACAGTGTGCATTCTGAACAGAATATGAAGTGGAAAATCAAGATCAATACCAATGATGAGCTGCGCCAAAAGTTCGTTGATGAAACCGTTCCACAAGCAAAATATCTGGGTCTTACCATTCCAGATGATACTATCAAATGGAATGAAGAACGTGGTCATTACGATTTTGCTGAACCTGATTGG